>JACCYD010000918.1 GCA_013696695.1 Deltaproteobacteria bacterium
GTCCTCGTCTACGTGATGGCCGCGGGCGTCAACTACAACAACGTGTGGGCCGCGATGGGCGTCCCGATCGATGTCATCAAGACGCGGCAGAAGCAGAAGAAGAAGGATGCGCCCGCGCGTCCCGAAGACGAGTTCCACATCGGCGGCTCCGACGCCTCGGGTGTCGTGTGGGCCATCGGTAAGGACGTCACCAACGTGCGCATCGGCGACGAGGTCGTCGTCCACTGCGGTATGTGGGAGCCCGACGATCCGCACGTCGTCGCCGGCAAGGATCCGATGTTCGCCCCATCTGAGAAGATCTGGGGCTACGAGTCCAATTGGGGCAGTTTCGCGCAATACACCAAGGTGCAGGATCACCAGTGCCTGCCAAAGCCCGCACATCTGACGTGGGAAGAAGCGGCGGCGTACATGCTGGTCGCCGCCACCGCGTATCGCATGCTGCACGGCTGGTCGCCGAACGTCGTGCGTGCCGGCGAGCCGGTGTTGATCTCGGGCGGCGCCGGTGGCCTCGGCTCGATGGCGCTCCAGATCGCGCGCGCGGCGGGCGCGCGTCCCGTCGCCGTGGTGTCCGGCGATTCGAAGACCGAGTTCTGCAAGAAGCTCGGCGCCGTCGGCGTCATCGATCGCCGCAAGTTCGAGCACTGGGGCAAGCTGCCGCGCTGGTCCGACGAGATCGAATACAACCTGTGGCTCAAGGGCGCGCGTGCCTTCGGCGCGGCGTTCTGGGAGGCGCTCGGCGAGAAGAAGAGCCCGACGATCGTGTTCGAGCATCCCGGCGAGACCACGCTGCCGACCTCGTGCTTCATGTGCGAGACCGGCGGCATGATCGTGATCTGCGCCGGCACCACCGGGTACAACGCGACACTCGATCTCCGCTACCACTGGATGCGCCAGAAGCGGCTGCAGGGGTCTCACTTTGCGAACGACGAGCAAGCCGCCGGCGCCAACGATCTCGTGATCGCGAAGCAAGTGGATCCGTGCCTGTCGCGCACGTTCACGTTCGCCGACACCGGCGCGTGTCATCAGCTGATGCGCGACAACCAGCACCCGTCGGGCAACATGGCGATCCTCGTCAACGCGAAGCGTCCCGGTCTGCGGACGCTCGCGGAGTCGCGGAAGTGACCAGGCCGTTCAGGGTCCTTGGCCTCCAGCAGATCGCGATCGGTGGCCCGAGCAAGAAGGCGCTGCGCGGCCTGTGGGTCGATCTGTTCGGCATCCCGGCCACCGGCACGTTTCGCAGCGAAAAGGAAAACGTCGACGAGGACATCCTTTCCCTCGCCGGCGTCGAGATCGATCTGATGGAGCCCATCGATCCGGCGAAGTCACCCAAGGTCCACGAGCCGCGGCTCAACCACCTCGGCTTGTGGGTCGACGATCTACCGAAAGCCGTCGAGTGGCTGACCGCGCAGGGCGTGCGGTTCACGCCGGGCGGCATTCGCAAGGGTGCCGCGGGTCACGACGTCTGCTTCATCCACCCCAAGGGCGACGACACGTCACCGCGGTCGGGGGAGGGCGTGTTGATCGAGCTCGTCCAGGCGCCGCCCGACCTTGTAACCGCGACTCCTGTCGCGTGAGATGATGACCTAAGCCGAGCGGCTGTCGGCTTTCCAGCGGAGATAGCGCGCGAACCCGAGCAGCTCGCGAAGCGCGGCCGGCGGCAGCATGCGCGCTTCGGTCAGCACCGCGGCCACGATCGGCTCGGGGCGCTCGTCGGGGCTGCAGCGGCGGAAGTCCCAGCGGCCGCGTCCCCAGAAGCCATCGATCCGGTAGTTGTTGACGATCGAGCCGACCCACGGCGACGAATCGCCGGGGTTGATGATGTTGACGTAGCGACCGACGATGCGATCAGCGCCGCCGCTCCCCCCTGGCGTGCGCGTGCCCTCGAACAGGTAGGTGCCGGCATCGCGGTAGAGGATGAACACCTGGTCGCCCTGGATCTGGAGCGTGGCGACACCTTGCTGCCACTCGCCATCGCCCTGGCGCCAGCGACTGCTCCACGCGCCGTCGAGGTTCGTGACCTCGGTGGCGATCGTGACCCACGCCATCGCATTCTCGTCCTGCTCGGTCGCGCTGGCGGGGATCCGCTCTGCGAACGCCGCGATGTCGGGCCCGTTCGGATCATGGACGTCGGGTACCGAGAACGGGTTGCGCATGAGCGAATCCTAGCCGCAAAATGCGCGCCCGTCCGTGATCGACTACGACCCACACCGTTGGTGGAGCCACTTCTTCGATCTCGAAGGCTCCCTGGTCAGGGAGATCGCGTATCGCGTCGGGGTCTGCGCGCTGACCGCGATCGGCGTCTCGATCGCCTACCACTACCACGCGGACGTCGCGATTCCAGGCGTGCCACACGCGCTGATCGGGCCGGTGATCGGCCTTCTCCTCGTGTTTCGCACCAACTCGGCAAACGAGCGGTATGTCGAGGGGCGCCGGCTGTGGGGCGGCATCACCAACTCGACCCGGAATTTACGGCGCAAGTCCGAACAGTTCTTCGCGGCCGAGCCTGCGACGGTCGAGGCGATCATCGAGTGGATGGTCGCGTTCGCGTGGGCCACCCGCGCCCGGCTGATCGAGCAGAAGGGTGTCGGCACCGGCTGCAAGCTGCCGATCGACCAGCAGGACAAGGCGCTCGCGGCCGGCCACCCGCCCACGTACTGCGCCTCGCAGCTCGCGCGCATCTTGCTCGACGCCCGGCAGCGCGGCGTGATCACCGATATCCAGCACCAGATGCTCGATGCCGACGTCCAGGCGCTGGTCGATCATCTCGGAGGCTGCGAGCGCATCCTGTCGACTCCGCTGCCGTTCGCGTACGCCGTGCACCTTCGGCGTGCACTGGTGCTGTACTGCGGCTCGCTCCCGTTCGCCCTCGTCGATCTGTTCCACGAGTGGACGGTCGTCGTCGGCGTCGTCATGGCCTACATCCTGATCGGGATCGAGGAAATCGGCACCGAGATCGAGAACCCGTTCGGCCAGCGCCACAACGACTTGCCGCTCGACCGGATCTGCACGAACCTCTCGCTACAACTTCGCGACGCGAGTAACGCATCATGACCAAGCATCTGCTCTCCGGCCACGCGCGCTTTCGCAGCGAGTACTTCGAGCACGAGTCGGACTTCCTCCAGGCGCTCGCGCGAGACGGCCAGAACCCGAGTGCGCTGTACATCGGGTGCTCCGATTCGCGGGTCGTGCCCGAGTTGCTCACCACGTCGCGCCCGGGCGAGTTGTTCGTCGTTCGCAACATCGCGAACGTCGTGCCCTCGTTCGATCACGCCGATGCCTCGGTCGGCGCGGCGATCGAATACGCGGTCGCCGTGCTGAAGGTGCCGCACGTCATCGTCTGCGGTCACGATAAGTGCGGCGGCGTCAAGGCCGCGCTCGACGGCGTCGACAAGCTAGCCGCGCACAAGAGCCTGCACGAGTGGGTGTCCGAGATCCTGCCCGCGGCTACCCGCGCGCGAGAGATCGAGAAGGGCGACGACAAGGCGCTCTTGCGCTGCGCCGTCGAGGAGAACGTCCTTTACTCGATGGAAAACCTGACCACATACCCGGCCGTCGCCGCTGCGCTGGCCGCGCACAAGCTCGAGTTCCACGGCTGGGTATTCGACATCGACGCCGGCAAGCTACGCGTCTACGACGTCACGGCCCAGGAGTTCGTCGAGGCCGCCGTGGTCGCGCACTAGTCCTGGTCAGTCCTGGAACAGATTCTCGGCTTCGGTCTCTTCGCCGTGCTTGTCGCCGTGAAGCGCGTCGCTGAGGTCGTTCGTGGTCTTGCGGAGCCGCTGGCCGAGCACCTGGACGAAGCTCCACAGCATCTTCACGGCGCTCGCGGGCTCGCGCTTGATGATCTCGTAGAACTCCTTGCGGTTGATCACGACCAGCCGCGTGGTCTCGAGCGCGGTCGCGGTCAGCGAGCGCACCGAGCGATCGACGAGTGACATCTCGCCGAAGTGTTGGCCGCGACCGAGCTCGGTGACGACGGTGTCGCCCTTGGTGAGTCGGATCTTGCCCGACAGGACGACGAACATCGCGTCGCCCGGATCACCGGCGGTGAACACGCGCCCGTCGGTCTGAACGTCGAGCATGTCGGCGATGTTCGAGACCCGCACCAGCTCCTTGTAGGAGAGGTAGCGGAACATCTGCATGCCCTTGAGCACGTCGAGCTTGAGCGAGACCTCGGTGGTGCGCGGGGCGATCTCGGTGGATTGGCTCTCGCCGATCCGCAACACCACGGCCGTGATGTTGTCGTGGCCGCCCCCCGAGTTCGCCATCTCGACGAGCTTGTGGGGCACTTCCTTGACCTCGCCGGCGGCGAGCTGCTTGGGGAGCTCGGTCTCGTCGACGTACGCGTACATGCCGTCGGAGCAGATCAGGAAGCGATCGCCGGGCAGGATGTCGAAGTCGAACGTATCGACCTCGACCGAGCCGTAGACGCCGACCGCGCGGGTGACCGCGTTCTTGTACTGCTTGTACGGCGAGCTCTCGATCTGCTCGCGATTGAGCTTGCCGCGGCGCACCAGCTCGTTCATCAGCGAGTGGTCCTCCGTCAGCACGTGGCACTGGTTCTGGCGCGCGAGGTAGACCCGCGAATCGCCGACGTGAGCGATGAAACCGCGCAGCTGGTCGCTGCCGCCGGCGATCAGCATCACGGTGGCGGTGGTGCCCATGCCGCGCTTGTCGGGCTCGTCCTGCGCGCGCTGGTGGACCGCGCCGCACGCCGCCTGGATCGCGTGCTCGAGCACCTGCAGGATCTCGTAGGCCTGTACGCCGGGATGGTCGACCCGGTAGCGATCGATCAGATCGCGGTTGTTGTTCACGGCATCGCGGATCTCGTGCACCGCGATCGAGGACGCGACCTCACCGGCGGCGTGACCACCCATGCCATCGGCGACCAAGAACAGCCGAAGCTTCTTGTCGATGAGGAAGTTGTCCTCGTTGTGATTCCGCTGCCGACCGACGTCGGTCGCCGCCGCGAACGAGAGCTCCATCCACTTACCAGCCTACCGCAACTGCCGTGGGGTTCACTCGGTGGAGCACCCGATCGTGGAGCAGCGGGCAAGGACGCCCGGCGCCAGCTCGGCCTCGACCAGCTGCTGGATCTGGGTCGGGTCATTTAGCCCCTCGTAGATCCGCCCGCCGATGACCAGCGCGGGCTGGCGGGTCACCCCGGACTTGCGGGCCCGCTCGATCCACTCGAGGGTCTTGTTCGCGAGCCGGGCCCGGCAGGCCGACAGCTGCCCGAAGTCGATATCGAGCTCGCCGGCGACCAGATCGATCAGCTTCTCGGGGGGCATCACGCGCTGGTGCTGGCGATTGATCACCTCGAGCAGCTTGTTGACCCACACCCAGCCGGGCGAGGCGTCGAAGTCGTCGGGACTCGTGCCGATCTGCTCGGCGCACAGCGCGGCATCGCCGTACATCGTCATCTCGGCGGCACGCGTGGTCTGGGTGACGTCGAACCACGGCGCCCACACGATGCGAACGTCATCCGGGTACACGCTCTGCTGCGTCCGGAGCACGCGCATCATGCTGTGGCAGCCGGTGTTGTTCGGGTGGCACAGCAGGATGATCGGGATCGCATCCTTGCCCTTGCCGAACGACGGCAGCCCCACCAGCTGGAGGGGCGGCTTCGCGAGCTTGTGATCGAGTGCGCCGTCTTCCACCTCGTCGCGCCCGCCGCTCGGCACGAACGGTTGCTCGGGGCGGAGCGCTTGATCCTCGAATGCGCGCTGCAGCCGGTGGAGTGGCACGCCGCGATCGATCAGCTCCTGTGCGCGCTCGTACGCGGCCTGGTAGGCGCGCTCGAGATCGGCGTCGTTGGGCGACGTGATCGGATGCGCCTTGGCGTTGAACAGCGCGTTGGTCATCGCCGTGCTGCCGTGCGCGAGGCGCTTGAGGCGGCGATCGTTGGAATCGAATTGATCCTCGTAGCGACCCTCGGCGAGCGCCGCGAGCAGGCGCTGATCGTTCATGCCGGCGCGCTTCGCGAGCTCGAGGATCTTGTCCTTCGGTAGCTGCTGCGAGCGATCGGTGTGCAGCACGTCGATCAATTCGTTGAACCGCCCTTGCGCGTGCGCCTCCAGCACCGCGATCGAGAGCATGGGCTGGCTGCCCTTCAAGATGCGATAGACCAGGCGAACACGCGCGGGGTGCTTGGTCTGCAGACGCTCGAGCGCGCGAACGCCAGCGACTGCGGCCTGGAGATTCGTGCGCGGCACGAAGAACAGCTCGACGGTGACGAGCGCCGTCGTCGGACCGCGGGTGGGCGCGGCCACCGGATCGCGATGCTCGACGCGAACCACGCTGCCCGTGCCGGGATTCGCCTCGGCGGGCTCGGACGGCGCGAGACCGAACGCGCAACCGGCGATCACCGCCGCGCCCCACGCGAAGCGATCCGCTCGCCGCACGCTCACGGAGCGTCCTTCGGCGACTCCGCCTTCGCTTCAACGTTCGCAGCGTCGGCGTCGGCC
>JACCYD010000936.1 GCA_013696695.1 Deltaproteobacteria bacterium
GTCGAAGCCGCTGCTGAGATCACCCGTGCCGGTGAGACTTCCGATTCCGCCACCGCTGCTGCCCGTGGCTCCGAGCATGCCGGCCGTTCGCGCGGCCTCGATCGCTTCCGCGCGACTCATCACGCGATCACTGTCCTTCTTGCCCGCCTTGCCCTCGTCGAGCGTCATCCTTCCGCCCGGACGATCGCCGGCGATCTCGATCGGCTCACCTTCCTCGTCGGGCGGTGGCAGATCGGCGGACAGGCTCGTGATCTCGATCGGTGACTCGGCTACGTGTTCCTGCGAGCTGCATGCGAGAGCGAGCAGGCTCGATCCGAGGATGAACGTCGTGGTGCGCATGCCCGGTAGACGCCACGAATGCGCCGAGGTTCTGCCTAAGTTTTCGGGACCCGAGGCGGCCGAGGTGGTGTCGCTATCGCTGCGTGCACATCGGTTCGATGCGCGGTCGCCCCGCGTGCGGCTTGCTCGCCAGCTCGAACGCCCAGCCACACCGCTTCACCAGGGTCTCGCCGGTCTTGGCGTCGAGGCGCGCGATGCCGAGAGCGGACACCACCGCGATCGCGCCGTCGTCGAGCCACACCGCGTGCGTCACGCCGACGAACGGGCGGGTCCACACACGCGCACCATCGGGGCCGAACATCACCAGCTGCGGCCCCGACACGATGACGCGCTCGCCCGTCGCGTCGGGCCACACGCCGCGGCCACCGGGTTCGAGATCGAGCTTGCCGATTCGCTTACCGTCGCGAAACAGCGCGAGCTCGAGCTTCCCGGCGGCGTTCTGCCACGCGTAGACCCGACCGGTCGCGTCGACCGCAGCCACCGACCCGTCGATCGTCATCGACGTTCCCTTGTCGAGCGCGCGTGCATCCGACACCCAGCGCACCGTCGTCGTCTCGCGCACCACCACCGTGACGACTTGCGTGCCGCCGGCCAGCTGCGGCGACACCGGCCACAGGTGCACCTGCGGTAGCGGCGCGGTCGAACGCGCTCCACATGCAGCGATCACGAACGAGATCGTGGTCCCCGTTACCCGTGTCGTTCTGGTCATTTCGCTATCAATGAAGAATTCCACAGCGCGGGCGCTTTCTCAGAGAATTGTATTGATGACGGATGCGCCGGATGGTCAAACGACCTTGCCGGTGGTTTTGTGGTGACCGGCAGTGGAGGGTAGTAATGGCGCTCGGTACCGTGAAGTGGTTCAACGATGCCAAGGGCTACGGCTTCATCAGCCGCAGCGACGACGGAAAAGACGTGTTCGTGCACTACTCGTCGATTTCCGGTGACGGCTTTCGCACCCTGAATCAGGGACAAGCTGTCGAGTACGAGGAGCAGCAGGGGCCGAAGGGCCTGTTCGCTGCCAAGGTTCTCGCGCAGCAGCTCTGATTCACGTTCGCGTTGGCGTTAGATCTCAGGTCAACGCGCGAGCTGAGTCGCTCGATACTCGCCCGATTTCGTCCGTGTCATGACGATGGCGAACGACTCCTTCGCCGTTCGGATCTGCAACACGACGTTGCCTTCGGGCAACGCGCCGCCGCCGCTGTATTCGTTCGGCGAGAGCAGCTTCCAGTCCTTCATCGGGCCGGACTCGACAACGAGCCCGCTGAACATCTCCTTCAGATCGGCCGCTGTCTGCGCCGCGATCTTGCCGCCCGCGTAGAACGGCACGGTCGAGTACTTCACGAGC
This sequence comes from Deltaproteobacteria bacterium, assembly GCA_013696695.1. Lineage (GTDB taxonomy): Bacteria > Myxococcota_A > Polyangia > Haliangiales > Haliangiaceae > JABFXX01. The sequence continues at coordinate 1,685 of JACCYD010000936.1, forward strand.
TTGTCCACCGACGCGGTGGCGAACGCCGAGACCCACAGGTTCGCCGCGAACACCGCCTGCTGATCTTTCACCGACGAGGACGGGTTGACCTTCGTGTTCGACTTACCGTCATCGGGCGTCACCGTCTTGTCGCCGATCGGGCGCTTCTTACCGGGCAGCTTCGCGGTGTTCTTCACCAGATCGCTGTCGGTCTGCATGCCGTCGTCGCTCGGGACGCTGGTCAGGATGTACGGCTCGACGTTGAACGTGCCGCACTGCCGCCAGTTCCGATAAAAGCCCCAGCGCAGATAGATCTTGCCGTTGACCGAGCGAATCGCCTCGGGCGTCGTCTCGAACGGCGCTGCCGACAGCACGGTATCGACGGCCGCGACATCGAACTCCGTCGAGCCCGACGTCTTCGCGATCGTGACCTTGTGCACCGTGCCGTCCTGATTGACGGAGACTTCGAGGTTGGTCCACAGCTCGGGGTTGTTGAGTGGATAGTTCGCCGGCTTCTCGTCGAGCTGCTCGAGGAAGCCGAAGCCCCACAGCTCGTGGATGCGGCGGTGCATGCGCGCGATGTAGAGCGCGAACGGATGCGCGCGCGTCTTGAGCGCTGTCTGATTGCCGACCTGGACGTCGGGGACGAAGTTCTCGAGCGCGCTCTTGACCGCATCGAGCTTGCGCTCCCAGCGACCCTTCTTCGCGCTCATCTTGCGCGCGGCGACCTGGCGCTCGTCGTCGACCTTCTCCTTGCCGATGATGCGCTCGTAATCATTAGAAGAGAGCGGCGTGTTGATGCCTGGCGTGCCCCTCTTGCCTTGCTTGCGACCGTTGCCTTGCTCGGTGATCCGGCCGCGACCCTCGATGCCGCGCATGCCGAGCAGGTTGTCCGGCTTCTTCTCGCCGGTACCTTCCTGGCCGTCCTTGCCGCCATCGCCCTTGATCGCGCCCTTCGCCGTCTCGTCCTTGCCCGAGTGATCGGTCTCCTTGACGCGCTTGTCGGTGGTCGGATCGCTGTCTTCGGTCTGGCGGATCTTGTCCTTGTCGGGACCGCCGACGTCCTTGCTCGTCTTGTCGTCGCTTTCCTTGGTCGCGACCTGCTTGCCGTCCTGTTCCTTCTCGAGGTTGGTCTCCTTCGCGCGCTGCTCTTTCTCGACGTCGCGATTCTTGTCGGAGAGCTTGGTGGCGTCGTCGGGAGCCTTGTCCTTGACGTTCTTGTCGTCCTTGACCTCGACCATCACCATGTTCGGCGGTGGCGTCGGCGGCGGCTTCTTCGCATCGGCGGGCGGCGGTGGCGGCGGTGGCGGCTTGACCTGCGGCGGCGGCAGCACCTTCTGCGGCGGCGCGATCGCGACGGTCAGTGGTTTCTCGTCGAGCTTCTCGGCGTCGATCGGTGCGACTGGAATCTTCGGCGGTGCCGCCTTCGGATCCACCGGCACGGTTTGCGGCGTCGGCAGCGCGAGCTGTGCGTTGTCGGGAATCTCTCCGAACTCTGCCGCGAGCTCGGTGGTCGCCTTGATCGTGAACGAGCAGTCGAGGACGTTGCCCGCCGCGGCGGCTTCCATGACATCGCCACCGGTGCACTTCGCGAGCGGATCGCCGAGGTACGGCACCAGCTCCTCGGGCGTGCGCATCGGAAGCTGGTGATAGCCACCGAACGTCGCCTCGCGACCGAGCACCGCAGTGACTCGCACGCGCGTGCCTTCGGCGAGCTCGACCTCGCAGCGCTGACGCTTCTTGCCGTTGCGCGCGGCTTCGACGACGAACTCGACGACCTCGGCGACCGCAGGGTCGGTGGACGCATCGATGTAGCCGAGGTCCTCGAGGGTCGGATCGATGTTCGTGCAGCGCAGCAGCGGCGCGTTGTCACCGAGCTTGGTGACGAGGATCTGGCCTTGACCGTCGCCGACCAGACGCACCGACAACTTCGGGATTGGTGCCGGCCGGGTGAATTCGTATGCGAGAAATCCTGCTGCCTGCGCAGTCAGCGAGAACAACACCGCTCGGGTCAGCAACCAGCGGCTGCGATATTGTCGAGCTTTACGGGCCACCGGTTCGTCCAGTTTGACACGAGAGTCCGTAATTGGTTGTCCGGAATTGCCCTGACATATCCGGACGTAACGCTACGCCGACCATGCGAAATCGCTTCCTCGATTTCTCGTAGCGAGGTCGCACGTGGCGGAGGAAAAAAACCACAACAATCCCAACCATGTCGCGGGGCCGCGGCGAGCCGCCACAGCCTCCCAAGCCCGAACAGTGCGGGAGTGCTCAGAGCTTGCGGTAGATGCCGACCACGATCCCGATGATGTCGACCGACTTGAGATCCGACCGCCGTACGAAGATCGGCTGCATATTCGAGTTCGCTGGCTGGAAGCGAATCCGATCACCTTCCGGGTAGTACCGCTTCACGGTGGCTTCGCCCTCGATCATGGCGACCACGATGTCGCCGGGGTTGGCCGTGGGCGTCTTCTTCACGAACACGTAATCGCCATCGAAGATGCCGTCGTCGATCATCGACTCGCCGACGATCCGCAGGCCGAACACCTCGCGGTGACCGCCGATCAACACGCGATCGATGCGAACGGTATCGGTGGCTTGCTCGACGGCCAGGATCGGCTGACCCGCAGCGACCCGGCCGAGGATGGGGATCTCTGCCATGTCCTCGTCGGAGAATGCGGACGGAACCTCGACGTTACCCGTGTGGCGCGGCCACTGACCGGAGGAGCTGGGGTGCAGCGCAACCATCTCGCCATTGCCATCCGGAAACACCGGCCGCATCGCGCGCGACTTCAGGTCCTCGCGACGCAGATGGCCCTTTTTCTCCAGGGCCTTGAGGTGATCGTTCACCCCGTTGGTCGAGCGGATGCTGAAGTGCTCGCCGATCTCGCGCAGCGTCGGCGGGAAGCCGCGCTCGACGATCGAGGCGGAGATGAAATCGAGGATGTCTCGTTGGCGCTGAGTGAGGGCGTCGGCCATGGGTCCTTTTTTCGGGTGCTGCGCAAACGGTACTGAACGGACTCACCGTACTGAACGCATCATCACCCTGTCAATTTTTCTCCAACAATTTTCTGACCTCACAGCCGTCTCCAGCATTTCGCCAGGTGGTAGGCCATCAAAACCATGTTCTGGGGGCTCATCGTTTGCGCCGCCGGCCTCGCGACGATGCGAGCCGCGATCGATCGCGGGGACGTCGATGAAGCGTCGCGCCAGGGCATGCTCGCCGGACCCGGGATCGTCGAGCAGGCGCTCCTCGCCACCGATCGCCCCGCGCAGCTTGCCGGGATCGCCTCCGCGCCGACCGTGGCCGGCCGCGAAGAGCTCCTCGGCTCGCTCGCCAAGGTCGCTGGCGGTCCGGATCGCCGAACCGCGCTCCCCGCCGCACGCGCCGCGCTCGCGATCGCGCGCGAGCTGGCGGCGCGGATCGATCTGCCCGACGATCTCGCGCCCGACGACATCGCGACGTGGCGCCAGCTGTACGTCGACCTCGCGAAGGATCGCGATCGCTGGATCGAGCTTCGCGTGATCGCGCTCGACACCGCGGCCGCGCTCGATCGA
>JACCYD010001028.1 GCA_013696695.1 Deltaproteobacteria bacterium
TCTCCGAACCGCACCACGAATGACGTTCCTGGCGTGAACGCCGCCGCGAAGTCCGTCGGAGCGAGCTCGCTCGAAAACGGCAAGCTCTCGGCCTGCTCCTTCAGCGCATCGATGCGCGACTGCTTCGGCGCCTTGGCGCTCGAGCCTGCCCGTGCGGCGCGCTTTGCGCTCGCAGGCTTCGCGGGTGTCTTCTTCGTTACCGCGCGCTTCGCGACTGGGCGCCTGACCGGCTTCGCGGGTGCCTGCTTCGAGGTCTTGGCCATGCTGAAGAAGCATAGCGAGTTTGCGTCGCAGACTGGCCGGTGGTGATTGCTCTCGCGATCGGCGGTCGAGCTAATCGAACTTCATCGGTAGGATCTTGAGGGCGGTCGCGGTCACGATGTTGGTGGGCTCGAACACGAACGTCGGTCGCGCTCCCGACTCGCCGCAGCCGCAACACCAACACCCGCCCACCACCGCTGCACCGTCGGTCGCGCAGTCACTCTCGATGTTGCAGCTGTCGCCGTGACCGAGGCGGCCTGACACTGTCAGGCACCCGTGCGCTCGGCGCTGACGCTGTTCGATCCTCGACACGCGGTCGCAGGCATCTCGGCCGCTTAGCCGCGGACACGCCCTTGCATACATGCGCCGCGTGTTTCGCCTCGCGTGTCTCATCTCGTTGGTGCCCGCTCTCGCCGACGCCGACACGCTCACCAGCGACGAGGTCTGGGTCCGCAAGGCGCTGACCGACGCTGTCTATGGCGATCTGACGAGCGCGCTCGACACCGAAGCGCACGCGTCCGCATCCGCGCAGGTCGGGCGGCAGACCGGCGGGCAGGCGATCGCCGGCGGCGAGATCGCGTGGGACGTCGGCCTGTGCCGCGCGCTGCTCGCGGGCGGCGAGGGCGCGATCGAGAACGAGCAGCTGAGCGGTTCGGCGTGGGGCGGCTTCTGTCTGCCGTTTCCGATGAACCGCTTCGAGATGGTGTTGCGCACGGACTACAAGCTGCAGCCGAGCCTCGCGTCACTGCCGACCGCGCTGCGTGCGCGCTACACGGGCATCAGCGTCGAGCTCAAGAACACGTTCGTCGGCTGGAAGTCGGAGACGCGCGCACACGCGATCTTTCCGCTCGCGATCACGATGGCGACGTTCCAGCAAGGCGAGACGATCGACACCGGCCGCGTGCAGTTCGACATCGACGTCTACCGCGCCTCGTACAAGACCGGGCGGATCATCCAGGTGCTGCCGATCGGCTACCGCGCCGCAGGCCCCGCGATTCCGGCGGCGGAAGGTGGCATGTACCTCAGCTCGCACGCGGCCGAGTATTCGCCGTTCAAGATCACGCGGACGTCGACGGGCTCGTTCGGCCCGTTCGCGATCGAGGCGGACTTCGTCGCGGGCCTCGCGTACGGCAAGCTCACCGACGCACCCGCGGGCGGCCAGCAGATGGCGCCGATTCGCATGGACGTATACGACCTGTTCGCAGACGCGACGCTGCGCGCGACCCGCAAGGACACCACGTATTCGCTCCGCCTGCGCCGCGCGTTCGAGCCCACGCATACCGACGAGCTGCTCCTCGACACCCGCCTCGACGCGAGCTGGCTGCGCATCCACGGCAAGCACACGATCGTCGCCGGCGGGTTCGTCGCGAACACGGAGCGGTTCACGAAGGACGATACGCGCGACACCACGCACAGCGGCGGCCTCCGCAGCGCGTACATCTACAAGCTGCCGCACAAGACGCAGATGGTACTGGCCGGCGAGCTCGCGCGGTCGTTCTACGCCACGCTCGACGACACGCTCGCCGTCGACGCCGCGTGGAGCGCGCAGGCGAGTGCGGCGTTCTCGTTCACGACGCGCGCCACTCCATGATCTATCGACGCGTGTGGTTCAGGATCGTGCGGAAGCCCAGAACGGAAAACTCGACCACGCGCAGCGTGCAGCTCCGGTGGTCGTGGTAGCGAGGGACATGGCGACTGGGACGATCGAGATCAAGACCGGGTTTTTTCCGTTGGCATTTCTCCTGTTCTTCTGCACCCCCACGATCGAGATCGACGGCGCGCCGCAGCGACGGAGCTGGGGAAAGAGCCGGTTCGAGGTCGCGCCCGGCACTCATCGCGTGAAGATCTACTTCAAGTATCTGTTCAAGCCCCAATGCGGTGCGAACGAGATCGACGTCACGGTTGCCGAGGGCCAGGTCGCGAACGTCAACTACTGGATGCCGCCGTGGATGTTCTCCCGCGGCTCGCTGAAGGTGGAGAGCCAGCTTCCCGCCGCGACGGCGCTGCGGTAGCGCGAGATCCGTGCGACGCGACGTGGTCGAGAGCCGCGAGTACCGAGCGATCGCGGCGTGGTACGGCGAGCGCACTGCGCGGAGATCCGGCGTGCGGCTGATCGCTCATATCGACGAGGGGCTCGCGATCCTCGAGCGACTCGGCGCGAGCTCGTTGGCGATGCGCGCATTCTGCCTGCACCCACTCGTGCAAGGCGATGCCGAGCTCGCGACGCACGGTGACCAGCTCGCAGCGCTCTCGACCGATGTCACGGTGGTCGCGCTCGCGTTCGAATATCGCAACATCGCGAACGCCACGCTGTCGACGCGATCGATCGCGACTGCAGCCGACATTCCGCTGTCTCCACTCGCGGAAGTCAACGCGATGCTGGTCGCGGACAAGGTGCAGAACCGAAAGGATTTCATCGCGTGTCATCGCGGGACGCACCCGCGAAGCGACGCCCTCGATCGCTACTTCGCGTTGTGGCTCGAGCGTCTCGGGATCAGCGAGGAGCGCTATCGCGAGCTGGCGCGGTGAATGCTTCGAGCCACGCATCGGCGGGCGGTCGCCTCATCACGCCGCCGAGATCGAACAGCGCGAGCTCCTCGATCCCCGCCGCGCACGCGAGCGTGACGTCGCGCGCGAGCTCGCCCGGATCGCGATACGCCGGCTCGCTGCCGAACGCCCCGGCTCCGACGCAGCCCAGCGACAGCGCGGCGCGCTCGCCGAATCTGCGCCGCGCGAACCGCGCGCAGGTGGCGACCAGCTGCTCGGCGCGGCGGCGGTTGACGACACCGCGCGACCAGCCTTCGAACAGCGACGAGTACGCCATCACGCTGTGGCGATCGACGTCGAGCGGTGTCGCCGGGGTGCCGAGCACGCGCTGCATCCACTGACCGCCGACTTCGAAGGCGAGCATCGGCATCACCGCGGTGGTCAGGCGATGGCTCGCGTGCCACCGCCGCGTCGCTGCGACATAGGCATCGCGTGCATCGCCGTAGTCGCTGGCTTGCATCCGGGCGGGTCGGCCACGGATCCACTTGGTCAATTGAAAGATCGGCGGCTCGAGATCGATCGCGACCTCGTCCGCGAACGGCACGTCGGCGATCAGCGCATCGGTGAACGCGATGAACTTGTCGCACGATCGCGCGTTCGCCCACCGACCGTCCTCGTCGGCAAGCATCGGCCACACGCCGGTGAACACGCCTTCGCCCTGCGCCCGGCGCACCAGCTCACCGATCTCGGAGAGCTGCCACGGCCGCACCGCGAGGAGTAGGTCGACGCGATAGCGCGCGAGCAACGGCAGGCAGGCCGGAAGTTGCTCGAACGGAAGCGTTTCGCACCACACGCGGAGCCGCACGACTGGGCTAATAATGTCACGCGTGAAGGTCCTTTATGGTGTGACTGGCGAAGGGATGGGGCACGCGATGCGATCGCGCGTGATCCTCGAGCACTTGCTCGCCGCGGATCACGATCTCGAGATCATCGCGTCCGGCAAGGCGGCCGAGTATCTCGGCAAGCGCTTCGCGGGCGTGTCGAAGATCCACGGGCTGCACATGGTGCTCGAGGAAAATCGCGTCAGAAAGGGCAAGACGTTGTGGTCGAACGTCCTCAAGGGCGTGATGGGCGTCCCCGGCAACATCGCCACCTACTTCGCACAGGTCGACAAGCTCGAGCCCGACGTCGTGATCAGCGACTTCGAGTCGTGGACGTATCTCTACGGCAAGTCGCATCGGCTGCCGATCCTGTCGATCGACAACATGCAGGTGATCCATCGCTGCGAGCTGCCGCGCGAGATCATCGAAGACAACCGCGTCACCTTCGAGCTCACCAAGGCGTTCATCAAGGCCAAGCTGCCGGGCTGCGACGCGTACTACATCACCAGCTTCTTCCAACCGCCCACGCGCAAGCCCGACACCTATCTGTTCCCGCCGATCCTGCGGCCCGAGATCCTCGACGCCAAGGCGGCGCAGGGCGATCACCTGCTGGTGTATCAGTCCGGGTCGGAGGCGCTCGAGACGGCGCTCGCGAAGACCGGGCTCGAGTGTCGGATCTACAACATGCGGCCAGGGCTGAAGGAGGAGGTCGTCGACGGCAAGCTACGGTTCCGGCCGTTCAGCGAAGCAGGTTTCATCGAGGACCTCGCCACCAGTCGCGCGGTGATCGGTGCGGGTGGCTTCACGCTGATGGGCGAGGCGGTCTACCTGCACAAGCCGATGCTGTCGCTGCCACTCGAGGACCAGTTCGAGCAGATGCTGAACGCGCGTTACCTCGAGCACGAGGGCTACGGCATGTGGTCCGAGAGCTTCGACGACCCGACGCTGATCCCGCGGTTCCTCGAACGTGTGCCCGAATGCGCTCGAAAGCTCGCTGGATATTCCCAAGATCGGAACGCGCAGATCCTGGCGGCCGTCGACGAATTCCTGGTCAAGGCCGCGAACGAACCGCGCTGATGCGTGCCATATTGCGCTCGTCCGATGCGCTTCGCACGTTTGGTTTTCGTGCTCGCCGCAGCGTTGTTGGCGTCACCACGACGCACCCACGCTGATCTGATCTGGCGCATCGCGCAGGATCCCGGCGGCGGCGGTGCCCCGGCTCCCACAGCTCCCACCAACCCCGACGATCTCAGCACGTGGGCCGGCCCTGCTCGCCCGACGAGCTTGCCGGCTCTGCTGAAGCACGCGATCCAGAACGCGCCGAGCCTCAAGAACGCGAAGCTCGATATCGAGATCGCGGAGGCCCGGATCGAGCAGACGTTCGGGCGCGACGACTGGCAGATCCGCGCGATCCTCGCGGCGACCCGCTCGACCGGCGGCTTCTTCGGCGGCCAGGCGCTCGATCAAAACATCACCGTGCAGGGCACCGCGGACGTGTTCCGCGTGTTGCCCACCGGCGGCACGCTCAACTTCCGCGCCGCGACCAATTACAACAACACGTCGTTCCAGGATCCGGCGGCCGACGATCTGCTCGGAGCCACGAACTGGCAGCATCAGCTGACGGCCAGCTACACGCAGCCGCTGTTCCGAAACCGCGGTCGGCTGGTCTACGACGCGCAGGAACGGCGCGCGACGCTGTCGCGTGAAGTTTCGGTGCTGGCACGCCGGGTCGCCGCGATCCAGACGGTGCAGGCGGTGGTGTCCGCGTACTGGGATCTGATCCTGTCGGAGCGCCAGGTCGGCATCACGCGGGCGAGCCTCGACCTCGCCCGCGAGCGGTTGCGCATCACGCAGATCGGGGCGGATGGCGGCAAGATTCCGCGCAGCGAGATTCCCGCGGTCCAGCAGATCATCGCGACGCGCGAGGAAGAACTGCTCACCGCCGAGCTGGGCGTCCTCGATCGCTCGATCGCGCTGCGCCGGCTCGTCAACCTGCCGATCGGTCGCGGCGAGCTCGGCCTGCGGATCGGCGGCGAGCTGGCGATCGGCGCGGAGACGCCAGAGCTCGGTGGGATCACCGAGCGCGCGTTCGCCGCGGCGCCCGAGCTCGCGCAGCTCGCGAAGCAGGATGCGTCCGCGAAGCTCGACATCGAGGTCACCGAGCAGGGGCTGCTGCCCCGCCTCGACGCGACGCTGTTCCTCGGCCCGATCGGCCAGGACGAGCGGTTCGGCAAGGCGATCAAGAACATGGTCACGTTCGATACCTTCACGGTCGGCGGACAAGTGCTGCTCGAGCACTCCATCGGCCAGGAGAACGTGCGCGGCATCGCGCGCGAATCCCGCGTCGTTCGCCAGAAGCTCGAGGTCACGGCCACCGATATCCGCGCCCAGATCGCGCAGACGATGGCGCGTGCAGTGGCGCAGCTCGAGCTCGCACGCCGGCGCGTCGCGCTGTCGCAGCGCGCGATCGATCTCGCGAACGAGAACATCAAGATCGAGGCCGATCGCTTCAACCTCGGCAAGGCCACGAACTTCGACGTGCTCAATCGCCAGGAAGAGCTCCGGCAATCGGAGCTGCGCAAGGCGCAGGCGATGATCGACTGGCACAAGGCCGAGGCGATCGTGCAGGCCCTGACCGGCGATCTCCTTCCCGCATACGGCATCAGCGTCGACTGACAAGTTCTCGGCGTGAACGCGGCGTCGAAAATTCACATCACCGTGGTGTCGGTTTCTGATGACTACCTACCGGCGTGACCGTGGGTTCACAGTCGCAGTTGCTGATAGTTATCCCGGCGATTTCAGGAATCCGAGGCCTCCACGGGCACGATCTGGCAATCGCCGTTCACCGTTCGCACGGCACGGGGGTTGGAGTGTGAACCCGTCATGCGAACGCCTTCACTTCTCCTTGTTCTCCCCCTCAGCCTGCTGGCCTGCGGGACGGATGCGCCCTCCCCGACCGAGGTCCGCGGCCGGATCTCCGATGACCTCGGCAACGTGCTCCGCGAGAGCGAAGCCGCGGCCGAACGCAGCAGCACCGCACTTCCGCTCGGTGCCGCGTTCAGCATGCTCGAGCGCTTCGTCCCCGCCGAGACGACCGCGTTGGCAAAGCGCAGCGCCTTCCGCGCGATTCCGCTGTCGGCGCTCCCGTTACTGTTCAAGAACGACATCCAGCTCGAGAGCGTCGACGAGCCCGCGGAGCCGAGCGCGACGGACGAGCTGATCGAGGAGCTGACCACCACGCTGTTCACCGACGCGAATCACGTCGGCGACGGCATCTACAAGATCCCCGCCGACTACGCGTGCACGGAGGAGACGTTCAACGATGACGGCTCGATCACCACGGGTCTCGATGCCGAGTGCGTCCAGCAGTGGGAGACCATCCAGCTACGCGTACGCGTCGCCACCGACGACGACACGTTGACGCTCGCGCTCCAGGTCGGCGCGAATCACGACGAACCGCTGCGCTTCGCACTGACCCACACGTCGCTCGCGATGACGCTCGACCTCGACGAGACCGGCCAGGCGATCGCGGCACTCGCGCCGGTGTTTGGCGAATCCGCACCCAACGCGTCGCTCGCGGGTGAGGTCACCGGCACGCTCGAGGTGCTCGGCGCGCAGAGCGCACGGGTCGCGCTGACGATCGATCGCCCGATCTCGGTCGCGTTCGCAGAGGCCGGCATCGCGCTCGATGGCCCCGATGCGTTCCGGTTCTCGTCGGCGGCTGCCAACGTCGCGGCGGTCTCGTTCGATGGCGTCGCCGGCACCGGCTCGGTGGTGATCGACCTCGGCGAGACGCGCGCGCACGTTCCCGGCGAATCCTCAGATTTCGACGAGGCATCTCCTGCGATCGACTTCGACCTGCCCGGTGCCTCGGTGGTCGCGATGCTCGCCGCGGACCAGCCGCTGCGCCTGACGCACGTCGCGCTCGGCAACCGTACGACCACACTGTCGGTCAATGGCCAGCAGGCGGTCGCGATCGACGTCAACCCGGACGATGGCCGCGCGTTCGGCGCGATCCTGTCGCACGACGCGTCGACCGGCCGCGACACCATCGAAGTCTCGCCGCTGCTCGACGTCCGGACGACGGTCGACCACGCCGCGCTCGGCGACGACGCGCCGGTCTACGACGTCACCCGCGTACTGGTCACCGGCACGCTGCGCAGCGGCGCGGAATCGGATCGCATCGAAGTGATCTCCGGCGCGTTCTCGCTCACCACGAACCCCGCCGAGTTCGGCTTCTCGGCGACCACGGGCCAGTGCGTGACGTCGACGCTCGTCGAGGACGCGTCGTCCGGCGAGCTCTACGACCAGTGGGTCGTGGACGGCTGCAACTAAGGTTAGACCAGCCCGATGAAGCCCATGTGCACGCCGCCGTCTTTCCCGTCGCGGCGATAGCTGAAGAACCGGTCCGCCTCGCACTTGGTGCAGGGCGGCCGGTCGTCGATGTTTTCGGGCGCCACGCCGGCGCGCTCGAGAAACGCGCGCGCCGCGACCCGGAGGTCGATGTGATCCTTTGCTGGGCCGCGTACGACGAGGTTCGGGAGATCGCGAAACGAGTGGGCTGATAGCGCGGTGCGAAACTGGTCGACCACTTCGGAGCCGACCTCGAAGCAACACGGACCGATCGACGGACCGAGCGCGACACGAATGCGATCTGCCCGTGCACCGGCCTCGACCATCCGCGCGACCGTATTGGGGCCGACACCATCGACCGTCCCGCGCCAACCCGCATGGGCCGCGCCGCAGACGCGCGCATCGGGCTCCGCGAATAGCATCGGGATGCAGTCCGCGGCGAAGGCACCGAGCACTGGCCCGACACGATCGCAGACCAGGCCGTCGAACTCGGCATCGGCTGCGAGCGGCTCGCCGATCCGCCACACGTTCGTGCCGTGCACGTGGCGCGTGGCAACCAGCTGAGCCGGATCGTAGCCGGCATGCTCGGCGAGGAGCGTGCGGTTCGCTTCGACGTTGGCGCGATCGTCACCCCACCGTGCAC
>JACCYD010001452.1 GCA_013696695.1 Deltaproteobacteria bacterium
GCCAGGTCGGCCTCGACGGCCAGTTCTTGCGACCGAATGGTTGCGAGGACCAGCTGTTGGTTCGCTTCGCGCTGGTCGACCATGAGCGAATCGGAGTAAGCGCGTTCGCCGGTCAGATCCTTGTCCACGGCTTCGCGTTCGACCACCAGAAAGGAACCCGAACGACGACTCTTCGCGCGCTCGTTCCTTAGTAACGCATCTGCGCTGGCTCGCTCATCCTCGAGAAGGTCGTCCGCTCGTCTGCGCGCGTGCTCGGGGCTAGCTTCGGCTTGCGGAGAGGGCTCGTCATCCGCGTCGCGTCGCGCGGTCTGAACGACCTGGTCGGCACGTTCGCGGGCGATCCGCACGATCTCGTCCTCCACCTCTTCGACAAGCTCGCGGTTCTTCGTGAGAGTGTCGTCGGCTTTGTCCCGTTCGACCCGTAGGCTCGCGTCGGTCTGGTCGCGTCGCGGTCGGCCGGGATGACGCACGCCGTCGGCCGTCGAACAGGCGAGCATCGCAAGCACTGCGATGGGCTCGCCGAGAGCAGTCAGGTCACGGATCGTCTCGTCGTCGAGCTCGACGGTGATGGTTTGTTTTGCCATGGTCTCGCCCCTCTCGTGCGCGCACGTGCTGGGCAAGCACGCCGACCACTACTCAACGCATTTTCGGATGTGAATGTGCGTGACGCCCCAGGGGCGACCACCCTGTGTAGCACGCGTCGTTCACAGAAGCGGTCGCTTCTTTAGCCAGATCTCTGTGCGTCATTCCCGCTCACAGCGAGCGCTATCGCACTCTGTGCCCATGCGCTTGCTCGACGCGAACGAGGTTTGTGCCACGACGGTGACGCGCAGCTGACAGCGATCTACGAGCAGCGCGGACTCGATCCGGTGCTTGCAGCCAGGGCGCCGAGCACACCGCACCGATTCGGCGGATCGTCACTACACGCGACCTCGATCAAGATCACGACGAGCGGCAACGTTTCCTGGCCTCGAGCATGACCGGATCTCGAATTGTACGATTCGTGCGCAGTCGGCTCGAAGCTGCGGGGGCGCGCAAAAGATCGGCGCGACTTTTCCTGCGTCACATCGCACTAGATCTGCGGTCGCTTCTACGATGACCAGGAGGCCTACATGTGGACCATTCGACTAGTTGTTTTCGTCTCGATCCTCGCAGCCGGATGTGGCGGCGAGGACACCTGCGATCCGATCGCGAACAGCGGATGTGACGACAACCAAGCGTGCGAACGCGTGCAGGATGGCGAGCCGATCTGCGTCGCCGCGATGGTCGTGGTCGGACGCGTGTTCGATCTCGAAACGAACACGGGTATCGGTGGTGCGCGGATCGTCGCGCTCGATGCGAATGGCGCCTCGATGAGCTTCGTCGCGACGTCCGCGGCGGATGGCACGTACACGCTGCCGATCCCGGTGTTGCGAACCGATGGCGGCGCTCCAGCCGAGAGCTTCACGATCACGCTGCGCGCCGACGCGAGCGGGTACCTCACCTTCCCTGCGGGTATTCGCCCCGCGCTGCCGTTCGATACCAGCGGCGCGGCCTTGACCGACGGACGCTACGAGATCACGTCCGCGCTGACCGACGTCGCTCTGCTGAAGCTCCCGGCGGGCGGTCCCGCCGTCGGAACGATCAAGGGACGCGTCGCCGAGAACTCGACCAACGCGAGCGTGCTCGTCGTCGCCGAGGCGGCTGGGCTAGGCCACACAGCCGTTGCCGGCCGCGATGGCGAATATACGGTCTTCAACGTCCCGGCCGGTGCGGCTTCGGTGCAGGGCTATGCACGCGATCACAACTACGTGGCGAACAACGTCGACGTCCCGGCCGGCGGAACCGTGGAGGCAGATCTCGACGTCAGCGTCGACGCCGCATCGACCGTCTCCGGCACCGTGAGCATCGTCAACGGTCAGCTCGGAGTGGGGACCTCGGTGATCCTCGTCGTCGAGTCCACGTTCAATACTGCGATCGCGCGCGGCGAAACGCCGCCGGGTCTCCGTGCACCGGAACCCGGCGCGGCACCGACGGTCAACGGAGCGTTCTCGATCACCGGCGTTCCAGCCGGTCGCTACGTGGTGTTGGCGGGATTCGAGAACGACAACCTCGTGCGCGACGAATCAGGGATCGGCGGCACAGCGCTCGTGAGTCAAGAGGTCGTGGCGGGACAGAACGTCGACATCGCCACCGGCTTCAAGGTCACCGGCTCCGTGGACATCGTCGGACCCGGCGCGACGAGTCCGGAGATGGTGACCGGCGCGCCGACGTTCACATGGCTCGACGATTCGTCCGAGGATCGCTACGCCATCACGGTGTTCGATTCCTACGGAACGATCGTGTGGGAAGCGGGCACGCCCAAGAGCGTCGTGACCCTTCCCTATGCAGGCCCGACGCTGCAGGCGGGCCTGTACTACCAGTTCCGCGTCGCGTCGATCAAAGATCCGGACACGGTCATCTCCCGATCCGAGGACCTGAAGGGTGTGTTCTTCATGCCGTGAGCGGCGGAAGCGGACGGCGGCGCGCGACCCGAGATCAGGGCACGATCAGGGCACGACCAGGGCACGATCAGGGCACGACGAGCAACGCGCTCCGGGTCAGCGCGAAGCTCTGTCCCGGCGTGAGCACGGTGCCGTCTTCCATCAAGTTGTCGACCCCGGGCGTGGTGTCGTCGATCGGATCCGGATAGGTCATGCCGGAGATGCCGCGGTTCTGAACGTGTTGGAGCGCGAGGAAGTGCGCGACCTCGTGCGCGGTGATCCGCGCCATCTCGGCGGGCTGAAAGCCGCCGCGTACGATCACGCCGAAGTAGTAGCTGCCGCGGATCGGTGGGCCGGGCGTCCCGAGCGACAGCCCGGCGACCCCTGAAGGTAGTTGCTCGACGAAGAACACGTCGAGTCCCGGATTCGGGCGATCGGCAACGAGAGCCGGAACCATCGCGGACTGGCTCGTCGGCGACTCCTGCGGCTCGTTGAAGTCGGTGATCTGTTCGAGGGCCGTCCCGGTAAGCCGCTCGACGCCATCGATCCGGACGGTGATGCCGGCCTGGGCAAACACGCGATCGAGCTCGCTCGTGAACGCGGGGACGTTGGGATCGACGATCGTGTCCGAGACCAGGTACACGCTCAGCGGCAGCACGTTCGCGCCGTCGTCCTCGGGCATCACGATCGTGATCGCGACCGGACCGGGTTGGTTCGATGCGACGCGAAGCTGTGCGGTGCCCGCGATCACGCTCTGACCGGATTCGTAGGGATAGACGTGCGTGAACGTGCCGAGCCTGATCGACTGGAACAGCCCGCCGGGCATCTGGCCGATCTGCTCCTGCATGTAGCTCGTCTGCATCGCGGCACCGGGAGGACCGCTCGGAAGCTGCACGAGGTCCGCGCCATCGCCGAGCGCGAACGCACCGAGTGCGTAGAGCGCGTCGTTCGCACCTTCGGCGACGACCGTGATCGACCGCGTGCCCTCTGGAATCTCGAACACGAGGTCCTCGGATAATCCGCTCGCATCGACGGTCGCATCGAACGCGACTTCGCGCGGGGAAAGGGGATCGGGATCGGAGTCGCCGCAGGCCACAAGACCGACCAGGACCAAGCTCGTCAGGCTACGCACGCGCGCAGCATCGCGAATCTCGGGTGTTCTGACCAGACCGATCGTCCACCGTGACTCGTTCGGTCACAGGTCCGCGAGGATGCGCCGGATTCGAGCGCGCGCGTTCTTGCACGTGTAATGGATCCACGCCCTCTGCGTCGGATCGGTCGAGGAACTGATGATGCCATCCACTCACGGTAGTACGCACGATCACCCGCACACGCCCAACCACGGGACGACGGCGCTCGATCCGGTGTGCGGGATGACGGTCAAGCCTACCGCGCAGCATCGCGTGGTGCATGGCGATCGCGAGGTGCTGTTCTGCAGCGTCGGTTGCAAGACCAAGTTCGTCGCAGATCCCGAGAAGTACCTGAAGGCACCCGCAGCGGCTCCGGTACCGGACCCACCGGTGGGGCCACCCGGCGGGCGCGTCGACGACGCCGGCGAGCCGCGAGGCGGGCCAGTGCCCTCGGAGTACACGTGCCCGATGCATCCCGAGATCGTTCGCGATGCACCAGGGAGTTGCCCGATCTGCGGCATGGCGCTCGAGCCGCGCATGCCGACGCTCGATGCCGGCCCCGATCCAGAGCTCGTCGACATGACGCGCAGGTTCTGGATCGCGGCAGCGTTCACGCTCCCTCTGTTCATAATCGCGATGGGCGAGATGGTGGGCGTCACGATCCTCAGCGGCCGCGCGCGCGTGTGGACCGAGCTCGCGCTCGCGGTCCCCGTCTGCACGTGGGCCGCGTGGCCGTTCTTCGTGCGGTTCGCAGCTTCGGTCAAGAACCGCAGGCTCAACATGTTCACGCTGATCGGGCTCGGCGTCGGCGTCGCGTTCGGTTACAGCCTGGTCGCGGCGCTCGCGCCGGGCGTGTTCCCGCACGCGTTCCGCAACCACGACGGCACGGTCGGAACGTACTTCGAAGCGGCGGGCGTGATCGTCACGCTGATCCTGCTCGGCCAGGTGCTCGAGCTCCGCGCGCGCGGCTCCACCGGCGCGGCGATCCGCAAGCTGCTCGGCCTGGCTGCGACCTCGGCGCGCCGTATCGAGACCGATGGCAGCGAGGTCGACGTGTCGCTCGACGACGTCCAGGTCGGCGATCGGCTGCGCGTCCGACCCGGCGAGAAGGTTCCGGTCGACGGCGTCGTGCTCGAGGGCAAGTCGTCGATCGACGAGTCGATGGTCACGGGCGAGCCGATTCCCGTCGAGAAGCAAGCCGGCGATCGCGTCATCGGCGCGACCATCAACGGCACCGGCGCGCTCGTGATCCGAGCGGAGAAGGTCGGCGCGGAGACGCTGCTGTCGCGCATCGTCGCGATGGTCGCGGAGGCACAGCGCAGCCGCGCGCCGATCCAGAAGCTCGCGGATCAAGTCGCAGGCTACTTCGTGCCGGCGGTGATCCTGATCGCCGTCGCGACGTTCATCGTGTGGTTCGTCGTCGGTCCCGAGCCGGCGTACGCGATCGTCAACGCCGTCTCGGTGCTGATCATCGCGTGTCCGTGCGCGCTCGGCCT
>JACCYD010001051.1 GCA_013696695.1 Deltaproteobacteria bacterium
TGATCCAGCAACCAGGTGACTGCGTCGCGGTCCGGTATCGCACGGCGCCCGATGCGCGCGCGTTGCTATGGGTCGAGCCGAGCGGCACGTCGGGCAAGCGCGCGCCGATGTTGTTCACGCAATCGCAGGCGATCCTCGCGCGCAGCTGGGTTCCGCTGCAAGACACGCCGTCGGTGCGCTTCACTTACGACGCCACGATCCACGTGCCCGACAAGCTGTGGGCCGTGATGTCGGCGGAGAATCTCCAGGCGCCGCCCGCCGATGGCCCGGCTGGTGATCGAGCGTGGCACTTCGAGATGAAGCAGCCGATTCCGTCGTACCTGCTGGCGCTCGCGGTCGGCGAGCTCGCCTTCCGCAAGATCGGCGAACGCACGGGCATCTACGCCGAGCCCGGGGTGGTCGATGCCGCTGCCGCCGAGTTCGTCGAGGTCGATGCGATGATGGCCGCGGCCGAGAAGCTGTACGGGCCATACCCGTGGGGGCGCTACGACATGCTCGTGCTGCCGCCGAGCTTCCCGTACGGCGGCATGGAAAATCCGCGACTGACGTTCCTGACGCCGACGGTGATCACCGGCGATCGCACACTGGTCTCGTTGATCGCGCACGAGCTCGCACACTCGTGGTCCGGCAACCTGGTCACCAACGCGACGTGGGCCGACTTCTGGCTCAACGAAGGCTTCACCACGTACGTCGAGCGCAGGATCATGGAAGCGCTGCGCGGTCGCGAGCAAGCCGACGTGTTGTGGGAGCTCGGCGCGCGCGAGCTGGATGTCGCGTTCAAGGGCACCAAGCCCGCGGACACCCGGCTGGCGATGCAGTCCAGCGTGGATCGCGATCCCGAGGACGTGCCGGGCGATGCCGCGTACGAAAAGGGGGCGCTGTTCCTGCGCACGCTCGAGCAGGCGTTCGGCCGCGAGGTCTTCGATGCGTTCATGCGGCGCCGCTTCGCGCGGCTCGCCTTCAAGTCCACCGATACGGCCACCTTCGAGCTCGACGTCCAGCGCGAGTTGATCGCCAAGTACCCCGGCAAGTTTTCCGCCGCGCAGCTGGCGAGCTGGCTGCACGATCCGATGTTGCCCGCCGGCCTGGTGCCCACCCAGTCGAAGCGGATCGCCGAGATCGACGCGCTCGCCGCTTCCTATGCGAAGGCCGGCACCGCATTCGACACCAGCGCCTGGCAAACGCTCGACTGGGTGATGTTTCTCAAGGCGCTGCCGCCGACGATCACGCTCGAGCGGTTGCAGTCCCTCGATGCCAAGTACCGGTTCACGGCGTCGCAGAACGCAGAGATCGGGATGTACTGGTTGCCGATCATCGTGCGCGCCGATGGTCGCGATGCCGCGCCCGCCGTCGAGGCGTATCTGCTGCGCGTCGGTCGCGCGCGAAATCTCCGGCCGCTCTACACCGCGCTGGTCGAGAAGGGCGGGGCGTGGCGCGACCTCGCGCGCTTGACGTTCGCGCGTGCGCGCTCGCAGTACCACCCGATCGTTCGAGAAGACTTCGCGAAGCTCGTCGGCGGGTAGGGGGCTATTTGCGCCGCATCGTGCCGAGCGTGCTGCCATCCGTCGACAGCGCGAGATCGAACGATGAGGTGGTGCCGTCATCGTTCTTCTCGGTCAGGCGCACCGTCTTGCCGATCACGCGATAGGTGCCGCTCGACGACATCATCCGGCCGCTCACCGAATACGTGCCGTTCGGCAGGAACGTGTAGCTCTCGCAGTGCTTCACCTCCTTCGCGGTTCCGTACTTCTGGCCGGAGGAGTCGCGCTTCCCGCACGCGAACGCGAAGCTCGTGGTGCAGCCCTCGAACGACGTCGTCGTGGGGAAGCCCTGCGTGGCAGGCTGGGCGAACGCGACCGAGGAGCTCAGGAGGAGCGAGATCGCGAGAGTCTTCATCGTGGGTCTATTCCACGCTCGAGCCCACGCCCCGGTCTGATCGCGCTAACTGCTCAGAACTTGAGGACGCGCTGCTTGAACTTCACGTCGGCGCACTCCGGCTTGCCATCGGGTTTGCGCTTGTCGGGCCACTTCTTCGGCACGTCGGCCCAGACATAGGTGACGACGGTGTCGCCCTTCGCGACGGTGATCTCGAGCGGCGCGCACTGGCGCTCGCGGCTCGAGGCAACCCAGATGTCGTGCGGTCCGGGATCGAGCGAGAACCGGCCCTTGAAGCGCAGCCTCGGCTCGCCGGTGCGGCCGACCGACGCGCGATACATGCTCGGCGGTCCGCTGATCACGATGTTGCCGTCCTCGCGCGGCTTGGGACGCAGGCGGCAGGCGCGCTTGCTGCCGCGAAACGCGCGGCAGGTCTCGTTGTCGTGCGAGATCGCGGTGATCACGTCGACCACGTGATCGCCGGCGGGCATGTCGATCACGAACGGGTTCTTCGGATCCGAACCGCGGCGCAGCGGCTCGCCATCCATGAACACCAGGGCATCGCTCTCCTCGACCTCGATGATGATCGTGCCGGGCATCGCCTCGAATTGCGCGATCAGCTTCTCGACCTCGACGTGATCCTTTGCGGCCGGCTCGAGCTCGAGGTACTTGCGGTACGAGGCGATCGCGCCGTCGATGTCTTTCTTGCGGCGCTGGACGTCCGCGAGGTTGTAGTGCGTGTGTGCGTGCGGCGCGATCGCGAGCGCCTTGCGATACAGCCGTTCGGCCTCGTCGAGCTTGTCCGCTTCGTCGGCGGCCTTGGCCTTCGCGAACGCTTCCCCCGCGGCAGCGGCGAGCTTGTCGGCGGGTGGCTCGACCTTGCGCATCGGCTTGTCGTCGGCAGACGCGATCGTCGAACCCACGGCGAGCAGCGCGCCCATGACAGCAGACTTCATGGCCCTGTCATACCGCAACTCAGCCGAGGCGCTCGATGATCTCTTCGCGGGTGGCGATGCCCTTCTCGATCAACAGCGCGAGCAGCTTGCGCAGCACGGCCTCGTCCCGCTGGACGATGGCCTCGAGCAGCGAGATCCGGGTCTGCAGCGCGTCGATCTCGCGGTCGCGCGAGGCAATCGGCAGCGACGCCTGGCCGATCGTGGGCCCGAGCGGCGGTGGCCCGGTGGTCGTTGGAAAGCGGGAGCGCGGCGGATCTCCGAACGCGGGAGGCGCGGTCTGCGACGAGGCGCGCTGCGGATACGTGCGCAGGCCATCGCGCACCTCGGCCGCCGGCATCGACACCTCCTCGCGATCCTTGCTCACCACGATCTCGTTGACGATCGGGATCTCGAACTCCACCGACACGCGCGTCGACGCGCCGTAGTAGCGCTCGAGGTTGCGCTCGATCATCTTCGGGCCTGCCATGTACGGCCGGACGTTGAGCTGGGTGCGGATCCGGATCTCGTCGATGACGCCGAGGTTCGTCGGGTCGAGCATCGCGACGTCGAGGAACTTCATCACCTGAGCGAACGGCACCACGTTGTGCTGCTTCGCGATGTGCGCGGGCACCAGCCCGATGACGTGCTCGGACACGGTGATGTTGTCGAGATCCACCGCTTGCACACCGAGCTGCTTCGCGAGCACGCGCACCAGATCCTCCTCGCGGATCAGCCGCAGCTCGACCAGCGTACGGCCGAGCGGGCGGCCCCACCGCCGCTGATCGGCGAGCGCAGACTTGAGCTGGTGTTCATCGATGGCCCCGGCCTCGATCAACATCTCGCCGAGCCTCTGCCTCATGGGCAGACAGTATGCCTCACCCAGCCGGGAGAGCGTGCCCGTTGGTCGTGGTCCGCGCCTTGACGCGGTCCATCAAGCCGGCGAGCGGTGTCCCGGCGAACACCTTGTCGATCACGTCGGTCAGCGTCTTGCCGCCGACGAACGACTGCACGCTCATCGCTTCCGCCACCTTGGCCAGCGTCTCCTGGTTCGACAGCGCCAGCAGGGCCTCGCTGAAGCCACCCTGCGCGGCGCCGAACCGCTGCACCGCGGCATCGACCTCGGCCTTGAGGGCCTCGAGCACGAGCTGCTGGTGCGCGGCGCGCACCGACGTGTCGAGCTCGGCCGTCGCCTTCTGGCGCGCGAGCGTGGCCAGGTGATCGGCATCCGTCACCGCGTTGCGCGCGACCGCCGCGGT
>JACCYD010001052.1 GCA_013696695.1 Deltaproteobacteria bacterium
GCCGGCCAGCTCGCCTCGGTCGATGCCGCGCAGACGTCCCTGACCCGGGCGCGGGCGGAGCGCGAGGTGATCGAGCGCCACTTCACGCGCTGGCGGGAAGAGCGTGCTCGGCTCGCCGAGCGCCGAGCGGATTGACGCGACCTACATACAGGGGCCAACTTCGCGGAACATTTATCTCCCCGTACCGGCGCATCGGCAAGCAACTCCCCCGATCGCCCCGTGTCTTCTGGGCATGCGAATCAAAGGACTCGTGATCGGGCTGCTGGTGTTCGTCCCCTCGGTGGCACTTGCCGATGCAACACCGGACTACAGGAAGATGGCGAGTGGTGACTGCGCTCGCGCCCGCGCCCAGAACAAGACGTGCGTGATCAACATCGAAGGCATCGATGTCGAGGGTAAGAACCCGGTCGGCACCGGCGAGCGAATCACCACCCCGGAGTTCGGCACGAGCAAGTCGTTGATCCGGATCCGCCGCGACTTCATCCCCGAGATCATCAAGACGGCCGAAGACCTGCCGTGAACGATAGGTATACTGCGCGGCGATGCATTGGTGCCTCGCCGCGCTGCTCGCGCTGACCGCATGCACGGAGCCGCGCAGCCAATCCTGCAAGCAGGTGTGCAAGCGCGAAGCGGAGTGCATCGAAGAGACCGGCAGCAAGATGCCGTTCGAGGAGAAGGAGTGCGTCGCCGCGTGCGCCGCGCTCGAACAGGACTCCGCGAACAGCGGCGCCAAGGTGCAGCGGCACATCGACTGCGTCCGCAAGCAGACGACGTGCGCCGCCGTGCTGGAGTGCAAGTGACATGCTGTCGGCCACCAGCAAACGAGTGTTCGGCGGCTCCAACTTCGTGTCGACGATCTTCCTCGAGCGCAAGCTGCGCGCGCACGTGGTCCGCCGCGATCGCCTGGTCTACGACAGCCGCTTCGCACCGCCGGGCAAGAAGCCGAACCAGGTAGCGCACCTGTTCGTGCAGCTGCAGGGCACGTTCGCCCCGCAGGGCGGCACGCCGTCGAGCGGGCGCCAGGCCTGGGTGCTCGCCGAGTCCGAGTTCGATCGCGTGATGCCGGGCTCGCGCACGTTCCAGTCGTTCGGCGACCAGGCGATGGTCGTCGAGATCCGCGTGCCGGTCGGGGATATCCATCGCCCCGCTGGCATCGATCACGGTCCGATCGAGCTGCCCGACACCGTGTGGTCGGCGTACGAGGCGCTCGAAGCCGCGCCCACCGAGCCCGCGCTGTATGCCCTCGTGCACCGGCTGTCGGATGCCGGCATCCTGTCGAAGGATCTCGCCGCGAGCGTCGTCACCGAGGAGCCCGAGCGGTTCGCGCGGCTGTGGACGGTGATGAAGCCGCTCTACGAGGAGATGTCGACCTCGGCGTCGCTCAAGCAGATCGCCACGATCGCGCGGTTGTCGCTCCGCCAGCTCGGCCGCGATCTGGGCGATCTGTCGAAGACGTTCGGGCTGTTCGGTGGCGGCTTTCGCGATGCGAGTCGAGTGATCCGGCTGCGCGCGGCCACGCTGTTCCTGTCGGCGCCAGCCACCACGCCGAGCGATGTCGCGCGTGCCGTCGGCTACGGCAGCCTCGATGCGATGGGCCGCGCGTTTCGCGACGCCAACCTGCCCTCGCCGAGCGTCGTCCAGGAAGCCGTGCGGTTCCGGCCGTCAGCGCAGTAGCAGCAGCAGCACCGGCACCACGCCGACGGCGACCAGGAACACCACGCCCGTCAGGATACCGAACGGTCCGAGCTTCCAGCCCGGAGCGAGCGGCAGCTTGCGGCGCACCTCGGTCGGATCGATGAAGATCACCAGCGAGGTGATCAAGATCTGGAACGCGCCGGCCACGAAGTAGAGCTCGGTGTACGAGAACACCGAGAGCGCCTCGCCGCCGAGCTTGTAGCCGATCGTCGTCGAGAGATTCGACAGCGCCATGTACGAGGTGAACTGCGTCGCGGCAACGCGCGGCCACGACACCTCCATGCACAGCGCGAACACGGACACGATCATCACCGACGTGCAGGTGGTCTCCCAGATCGCGAGCGCGTAGATCACCGCCTCGTACTCCCAGAGCGGGCGTGCCGCGGCGAAGATCAGCCAGCCGATGGCCATCCCGATCGACGCGATCGCGATCAGCCGGCGCCGGCCGACGATGTCTGCGAGGAAGCCGCCGAGGAGCGAGCCGCCGAACCCGGCGAACAGGCCGAGGCCGCCCACCAGATCGGTGTATTCGGTCTGCGTCCATTCGAGCTCGCCGACGTAAAGCCCGACGGCGGCGATGTAGAGCACGCCGAGCGCGACGTTGAGACCGAGCACGAGCAGCGCGACGACGAACGTCGAGCGGATGGTCGCCGCCTGCGCGAGCCCGTCGAAGATCTCCCGGAGCGGAGGGCGCGGGGTCGGCGGTCCGGACCGCTCGCGCACGAACAGCGGGACCATCATGATCGCGAGCAGAATCACGGTCTGCACGACGAGCGCGGAGACCAGGCCGTGCTCCGCGACGACGCGGCCCATGCCGGCGCCGCCGATCACGGCACCGCCGTACTTGCACGCGTACATCATGCCGTTGGCGCGGCCGCGCTCGTCCTCGTCGAGGAGATCGACGGCGAGCGCGTCGGTCGCGACATCCTGCATCGAGTTGAAGACGGTGTGGATCAGGATCATCACCGCCAGCAGCTCGAGATCGACGGTGACGTCGGGGATCGCGACCATCACGATCACGGTCACGGCCATCATCAGCTGCGAGAACACGATCCACGGCCGCCGCCGCCCGAGCGACGGGATGGTGAACGCATCCATCACCGGGCCCCACACCCACTTGAACGTGTACGGCAGCGTCGTCATCGCCAGCGCGGATGCGAGGGCAGCGTCGGAGACGCCGCGGCTCTTGAGATACGCCGGCAGCGTGGTGGCCATGAAGCCCCACGGAATTCCCTGCGCGACGTACAGCGAGCACAGCGTGAACAGCCGCAGCCAGCGTCGTTCCGCGAGGCTCACCAAGCCAGCCTAGCCCGCCGTCTGACTGAATGGGGTAGGTTGTCAGCTGTGATCTGGGTCGTCGTCGCCGTGCTCCTCGTCGGCCTCGTGATCGGCATCGCCTCGACGGTGCGGCTCACCGGCTGGCGCCCCGGCCGCAAACCGGAGGGCGAAGAAGAGCCGACGCTGCGCGATCGGCGGATCGCGACGCTCACCGGCACCGTGCGGCTGATCGGCGAGCCGCTGATCTCGCCGCTGTCGGCGAACCGCTGCGTCGTGTTCGAGACCTTCGTCAGCATCTACGAGTGGCCGAAGGAAGCCGACAGCGAGGCGGCGAAGGATGCGCCGAAGGTGCTCGCCGGTCAGATCGCGAAGCGCGAGATCATTCCGTTCGAACTGGTGACCGCTGCCGGCGTGGTGCTCGTCGAGTCGACCAACGTCGACCTCGAGCTGTCGCCGACGCCGGTGTATCCGCGGTTCCCGGAGCGCGAGGCGCGGTTCTTGCGCGAGCACGACAAGGACGAGCGGTTGATCGAGAACGCGACGTTCGAGGAGATCACGATCGATCCGGACTCGCTGGTGTCGGTGCACGGGCTGGTGATCGTGGAGTCGCCCACCAAGATCCGCCTGGTGGCAGATGGTGACAACCCGATCGTGATCGGAGTGCCGCGTGCTAGCGTGATCACGTGACGGCCAGCGCGCTCGCGTATCTGCGTTCGCCGCTCGCGATCCGCGCCCGATGCGAGGCGATCTTCGAGCTCGCCGCCGAGGGCCGCTCGGAACACTTCAAGGTCGATCTCGAGGCGCTGCCGGTCGTCGTCGACGAAGTGGTGCGGGTGACGCGCGAGCACTACCCGGAGCTCAAGATTCCCGTCCACGGCCGGATCAACCACTTCCGCGCCGGTGGAGTCGATCGCGTGGCAGCGCTCGGCGCGAAGATCTCGGCGATCCTGGACGTCGGTCCCGATCATCACGCGGGTGACAGGCACGCACGCGCGTGGATCGATCTCGTCGTCGTTTCGGTGCTACTCGATGCCGGCGCCGGTCCGACGTGGCGCTTTCACGAGCCCGCTACCGGCCTCGAGATCGGCCGCTCCGAAGGGCTCGCCATCGCCAGCCTCCACGCGTTCGAGGCCGGATTGTTCTCCGCCGATCCGGAGAATCCGTTGCGTGTCGATGCCGCTGCGCTGCGCGCGCTCGACGCCGCGAAGCTCGAGGCCGCGTTTCAGAGCAGCGCACAGAACGTGCTGCCAGCCGTCGACGGTAGGCTCGGCCTGGTCCGCGCCCTCGGCGAGGCCCTGCTCCGCTCGCCGCGACTGTTCGCGGGTGGCCGCCCCAGTGGGCTCCTCGATCACTTCCGCATGATCGCTCCGCAGCGCCAGCTGCCCGCCGCCGAGATCCTGACGACGCTACTCGAGGGGCTATCGTCGATCTGGCCGAGCCGGCTCACGCTCGACGGCAAACCTCTCGGCGACATCTGGCGGCATCGCGGCGCCGGCGGCAGCGGCCCGACCGAAGGGCTCGTGCCGTTTCACGAGCTGTCTCAATGGCTCGCGTACTCGCTGTTCGAACCGCTCGAACGCTCGGGGCTCACGATCCTGCAACCCGATGCGCTGACCGCGCTTCCCGAGTATCGCAACGGCGGTCTGCTCGTCGATCTCGGCGTGCTGGTTCCGAAGCATGCGCGGGCGCGCGCGATCGCGCATCCACCCGGCGACGAGCTGATCGTCGAGTGGCGTGCGCTGACGATCGCCGTGCTCGATCGCGTCGCCGTCGGTGTGCGCGAGCGGCTCGGGCTCACCGCGCTGCAACTGCCGCTCGCGTGCGTCCTCGAGGGCACGTGGGGCGCCGGCCGTGCGGTCGCGGCGCGACTCCGTCCCGACGGTGGCCCACCGATCCGGATCGAGCTCGACGGCACGGTGTTCTGATGTCGCTCGAGACCGTGATCTTCGAAGCCGGGTTGGTCGCCGCGTCGGGTGGCT
This sequence comes from Deltaproteobacteria bacterium, assembly GCA_013696695.1. Taxonomy (GTDB): domain Bacteria; phylum Myxococcota_A; class Polyangia; order Haliangiales; family Haliangiaceae; genus JABFXX01. The sequence continues at coordinate 4,953 of JACCYD010001052.1, forward strand.
ACATCTTCATCTACTGGTATCGCAGCTCGCGGCAATGGATCCGCCGCAAGCTGTCGAAGCTACCGCGCACGCCGATCGGCAGTGTCGTCGAGGGTCAGCTCGCGCGCATCGTCGGCACCGTCAAGCCACTCGAGCACACCGTGGTCGCGCCGGTGAGCGGCGAGACCTGCGTCTATTACCACGCCGTCGTCGACCGCAAGATCAAGGGCGAGTGGCAGCGGCTGATCGATCAGGTGCACGGCATCCCGTTCATCCTCGAGGACGACAGCGGTCACGTGTACATCGATGCCAAGCGTGCGCAGCTGACGACGCAGCACCTGCGGTTCTATCCGGCGATTCACCCCGATCCGCTGTTCGACCGCTTCCTGATCGCCCACGGCGTGTCGGTGATGATCAAGGAACACCTCCGCGTCCACGAGATGCGGATCGACATCGGCGCCACGTTCACCGTCCTCGGTGCCGGGGTCGCCGACATCGATCCGCGCGCTGCCCATCCCGAGAACTACCGGGAGCACAAGGCGACGCGGCTCAGCTTCGCGGGAGCCAAGAAGTACCCGCTCGTGATCAGCGACGACCCAACACTCCGCTGATAGGGTTCGGCCGATGCGCAAGGTCCACGTCATCGACCATCCGCTGGTCCAGCACAAGCTGTCGCTGATGCGCAGCAAGGACACCAGCACGAGCAACTTCCGGAGCCTGCTCTCCGAGATCAGCATGCTGCTCGCCTACGAGGTGTGTCGCGATCTGCCGACCACGAAGGTCCAGATCGAGACGCCGGTCGCGCCGATGATGGCGCCGATGCTCGACGGCAAGAAGACCGTGCTGATCTCGGTGCTCCGCGCCGGCAACGGCATCCTCGACGGCATGCTCAAGATCCTGCCGTCGGCGCGCGTCGGTCACATCGGCCTCTACCGCGACCCCAAGACGATGAACGCCGTCGAGTACTTCTTCAAGGTGCCCGACAACATGCAGGACCGCGACGCGATCGTCGTCGATCCGATGCTCGCCACCGGTAACTCGGCGGTCGCCGCGATCGATCGTCTCAAGGCGACGTCGCCGCGCTCGATCAAGTTCGTGTGCCTGCTGACCTGCCCCGAGGGCATTCGCACGTTCCACGCGACGCACCCGGACATCCCGATCTACACCGCGGCGATCGACGAGCGCCTCAACGAGAAGAGCTACATCGTGCCGGGCCTCGGCGACGCCGGCGATCGCTTGTTCGGCACCAAGTGAGGCCGTTCGTCCTCCTGCTGATGTGCGCGTGCGGTGGCACCACACGCCCGCGAACACGCACCTCGACCCGACCGAGGATTGATCTAACCGATCGATTTCGCTGACTGTCTCGCCGGCGCACGCTCGTTTCCGCCTAAGTGTTTTCCGGTGCGTTACGCGCCGGAAACATGCTCCCGACGAGGATGGAGTCATGGACACAGGCGATACCGCGTGGCTGCTGATCTGCGCCGCGCTCGTGATGCTGATGACGCCGGCACTCGCGCTGTTCTACGGCGGCATGGTGCAGGGCAAGAACGTGCTGTCGACGTTCATGCACAGCTTCTTCTCGCTCGGCCTCGTCACCATCCAGTTCGTCCTGATCGGTTACTCGCTGTGCTTCGGCCCGAGCGTGCAC
>JACCYD010001111.1 GCA_013696695.1 Deltaproteobacteria bacterium
GCGATCGGTCCAGAACGCGCCGTCCAGCAGATCCTCGAGCGGCGCTTGATCGTAGCCGGCGAAGGCGCGTTCGATCGCTTCGCCGAGGGCCCCGCCGGCTCGAGAGCTGCGCAGGATCATCCACACGTCACTCAGGTCTTTCGGCCGCCAGCGATGGGGGCCGAGCTGCGCGAGCACCTGAAGCTTGCGACCGACGAGCATCTCCGACGGGCAGAGCCAGAACGGCACCTCACCGCCGTCGAGGCGAAGACCGTCCCGGACTGCATCGGGCCAGACCGGCATCGCAAACGTCGTGTCGATCGAGATCTCCCCGAAGTCGCCGCCGGCGCGCCCCACCGCGTACACGCGCATGCCGGGGTGCGGCGTGGCGGTCTGGATCCGATCGACGCGGAACCGATCGGCCTCGAAGACCACCCCGTCCGCGGCGTGGCGAGCGAGGGTACGTTTGAACACCGCGCGCATGGCACGCAGGTCGTAGGGCAAGCCACACACGAGATCCACGTCTCGCGCGGGGCGGCGGCTCTCGGGAAACCAGTGTCGAACGAGCATGCCGCCGCGCAGGGCGAAGGCGTCGGCGTCGGCGCCCTCGGCGATCCGCCGGAGGAACCCGCCGAGGAGTCGATGACGCGCCGAGGCCTGGCGAACCATTGCGTGGCGAGAGTACCGTACTCACCGATGGAGGATCACTCGACGTACGTCCCCGCGCCGAGCCGCCTCGACGCATCCGTCAACTTCGTGCGGCTCGCCGACGTCGGCCGCATCGAGGCGCGCTACGTGCGCCGCACCGACGACTACGTGGTCGTGTACCTGTCCTCGCAGACCGGATGCCGGCAAGCCTGCCGGATGTGTCACCTGACGGCCACCGGGCAGACGAAGCTCCGCGACACGACCCGAGACGAGCTGTTCGAACAAGCCGATCGCGTGCTCGATCACTATCGGACGCAGCCGCGCGCGCAGCAGGTGCACTACAACTTCATGGCGCGCGGCGAGGCGCTGCTCAACCACACGATCCTCGACGACTCGGGCTCGCTCTTCGATGGTTTGTATCAGCGTGCCGACGCGCTCGATCTGCGCGCGCGGTTCCTGGTGTCGACGATCCTCCCGCTGGAGCACGGCGACCGCCCGCTCGAGGACATCTTCCGGCGCTACCACCCGGAGATCTATTACTCGCTGTATTCGATGGCCCCCGCGTTTCGGAAGCGCTGGTTGCCGAAGGCTCAGCCGGCGGAGGTCGCGCTCGATCGGCTCGCGGCCTGGCAGCGGGCGACCTACAAGCTCGTCAAGATCCACTACGCGTTCATCGCCGGGGAGAACGACAGCGAGCGCGACGTGCACGCTGTCTGCGATGCGCTCGAGTCGCGCGACCTGTTCGCGCACGTCAACATCGTCCGCTACAACCCACCGAGCCCCGCGCATGGCGAGGAGCCGCCCGACGACGTGATCGAACGCAACGCGGCGATCTTTCGAGCCCGCCTGCCAAAGGCCCGAGTGCGCGTGATCCCACGCGTGGGGTTCGACGTGCAGGCGTCGTGCGGCATGTTCACCTGACCAAACCGCGGGGGAGCGAGATCGCGAATTGAAACTCCACGCCGGCGCGTTAGGCTCTGACGATGGGGAAGCTCACTGCGTTCGTGTTGCTGGCCGTGGCCACGGGTTGTCAGCCGATGTACGACGGACCGTCCGAGTCGCTGCCCAAGGTCCGCAGGGTTCCACACCAGGCCGTGCCGGAGGTCGACCCGGTCATTCCGTACGTCGACACCTGCGCGACGAACTTTCGCGGCGACCCGACGCGCGTCTCGATCGATCGCGCGCGTGCGACCGAGCTGGTGATCACGGGTGACACGTCGATCAAGCAAGCCGAGAAGATCGAGGATCCGCGATCGCGTACGCAGCTGGTCGCCACAGGCATCGATCACTACCGCAACGCGTTGGTCAAGGATCCGTACGACGCCGAAGCCACGCTGAAGCTCGCACTCGCGTACGACAAGGTCTATCGCCGTGGTTGTGCGCTCAAGCTGCTCGCACGGATCAGCATGCTCGAGGGCCATCCGAAGTTCCGGGTGGC
>JACCYD010001149.1 GCA_013696695.1 Deltaproteobacteria bacterium
CGCGTGGACCCATCGGGATGGTGTCGACGGGTGGGCGCCCTTGCTCGCTGCGCCGACGAGCCCGCTTCTCTTGGCGCTTGGAGAGCTGGTACTGCGCACGATTCATCGCACGACGCGACCGATCCAGATCGCGCTGACGTCGCCGCTCGCGCCGCGACCGACCGTGATCGCGTTGCTGTTGCGTCGCGCTCCGTTCGATACGCGTCACGCGCACGTCGTTGCCATCGTCGTGCGACGCCACGGTGAGGTTGGAGACGTTGACATCGATTCCCGCACGGCGATCGATCGTGGAGATCGCGGCATTCGCCCGCCGTGCCGACGCCGACGCCGACACGTACGGCGGCACCAGCACCATGAGGTGTGCCTCGTATCGCCAGCCACCGGGTGCGTTTGGATCCCGCACGCGGATCAGATCGATCTTGTGCCACCGGCTCGCATCCGACAGATGGTGATCGAGGATCGCTTGGTTCGACGGCGCGGATGGCAGTCGCACCGGCAGGGCCAGCGTTCCGGTGGCAAGCCCACTGAACACGACCACGAGCGGGCCGTCGTAGCTCCACCACGCATCGCTATCGACGGGTCGCAATGCTGCGTGAGGCTGGATCAAGCGACCGCGCGGATCGGTGTACGCCGCGCGGTGGCCGGCCAGCGATCCGTGCAAGCGAAACGTTTCCCACTTGCGAGCCTTGGTGTGCGAGCGAGCGCGGCCCGGCAGCCGACGAAAGTCGAACCATCGAGTGGTCCGCGGCATGCCAGAGGTCTTGCCGCGCGCGTCCCGAAACAAGTGGCGCTCGGTCGCCGACCACACCGAGTCCGCGAGGTGCATCGCCAGGGCCTTGGTCGCGAATCGCCGCAGGTGTGGGGCGGCATCGAGGTGTGCGTAGGCCGCGTACTCGAGGGCGGCGCGAGAGAGCCCGAGCCGCTCTCGCGTTGCACCTGGATCGCGCGCCCGCTCCTGCGACGCCGCTCGATAGGCTCGAGCACGGGCGCGGGCATCACGCTGGAGCGCGCGACGTACGGTGTACGCAGCACTGAACATCGCCTCGACGCGGGCTTGCTGTACCGGATCGCGAGTGTCGAGCGCGAGCCTGAGCACGCTTGCCCCATCCTCGGAGCGTCGCGCCCACGGCGTGTGCTTGTTGGGACCTCGTGTCCGCGTTTCGGACGACGTCACCCAACGATCCTACGCCAACGATCTGACAATGGAAGACCGACTTGTCACTTCTCGCATGCTCGTGCTCGCGGCACTCGACGATCGCCAGCTCGCCACCGTGCTCGACCGCATCACCGACGGGCCACGACGAGGCCGCCCGTGGTCGTGCTCGCTCCGACAACGCGTCGTGATCGCGTGCGTCGCCTTGCGCACGAACCTGACGATACGCGAGCTCGCCGCGGTCTTCGGGATCTCGAAGTCTGCAGCACATCGGATGGTCGCTCGCTGTACGGCTCAGCTGGCGAGAGGCGCCGCGAGTGCACCACGGGATCGTCGCGAATCGTGGATCGTCGATGGAACGCTCGTGCCAACCCCGCGACCACCGCCACGCTGCCAAATCGAAGAACTATCGATGGTCGTGCAACGCCCAGATTCTCATCCGTCGGCGAGACCTCTACGTCGTCGAGACCGTCGCCGGTGGACCCGGCTACCGAAATGATCCGATTCACTACCGAGGCTCGGCCGTAGAAGAGTTGTGCCAATACCACAAACGTGTGCTGGCCGACGGTGGCTATCGCGGCGTAGCCGAGCTTTGTTACTCCACGGTTTCGCGGGAACCGGATCGTGCGTGACCGTAAGTGGCGCTGGCACCGTCGTCGCCGCGCGCGCGTCGAGCACGCCATCGCCAGGCTCAAGGACTGGCGTGTCCTCCGCGATTATCGTCGCCGTGGACATCACCTCGCAGTTACGGTTCGGGCGATCGCGTTTCTTCACAACCTGCGGTTGGAAGTCTTACGGGACAGCTCTTAGCCCGAGCCTTTCGCCGAGAGCGCCACGGCCTCATCGACGGGAAAAGTTGGTGGGCGAAGTCGCCCACCGGGCGATCCAGGGCGGTCCGGTCCCGGCGAGCCCCCCGCGCAGGCCGCACAGCGGGGCTTCCATCCGGCCCGGCGCGTGAACAAGGTCCTGCGACGATGAGCGAAAGTTCCCGGACCGACGACGCCCTGGCGTCTGATGAAGCCCGTCGCGTGCAGCAGCACGGCGACGTCAAGGCCTCGATCGAAGGCGACGTCAATGCGGAGATTGCCTCGCAAGCGAGTCAGGCTCCGGCACCCAAGGCCGCGCAGAAGATCGAGCAGGTCGCCGGCACGTTCCGCGAACATGCGGTCGACGAGGTCGTCGATTCGGAGCACGCGGTCCGCCGATCGCGTGGCGTCGCGCGCGTGTCCCAGTTCATCGATTACGCGTTCTTTATTCTCTACGCGCTGCTCGCGATCCGGTTCGCACTGTCGCTGATGGCGGCGCGCAGCTCGTCGGGCTTCGTCAAGTTCATCGTCGACGTCACGAATCCGTTCTACGCGCCCTTCAAAGGCATCGTAGCGAGCCCGAAGATCGAGGACGGGCACACGTTGGTGTTGCCGATCGCCGTCGCGTTCGGCGCGTACCTGGTGCTCCACATCGTCATCAACCGCACGCTGCGGCTGATCGCGAACCGTCGCACCGAGATCTGAACGGTCGGCACTCGTGCGACGATGCGTCACGTGTCAGCCTGGATCCGCATGGCTCGGTGGTCCGTCGTCGCGAGCTTGAGCGGTGGTTGCGGGACTGATCGCGAACCGATCGGACCGCCCGACGTAGCTCTCCCACCGCTCGACGTCGGGCTCGATTACCAGCTGGGTGGAGCCTACGATCCGCCATCGGGTGTCGGAATCGTGTCGCGGGATCGCACAGCTCCGGTCGCGCCGGGGCGTTACAACCTCTGCTACGTCAACGGCTTCCAGATCCAACCCGACGAGGAAGGCTTCTGGCAGACCGAGCACCCGGATCTGATCCTGCGAGATGCCGCCGGCTCCCCTGTGATCGACCTCGAATGGGACGAGATGCTGATCGATATCTCGAGCGCGGAGAAGCGCGCGGCCGTGATGACGATCGCGGCGACCTGGATCGATGGCTGCCGGCAGGCCGGCTACGACGCCGTGGAGATCGATAATCTGGACTCGTACTCGCGATCGGGTGGACTCCTGGTCGAGGATCACGCCGTCGCGATGATGCAGGCGATGGCCGCGGCGGCGCACGACGACGGCCTCGCCATCGCGCAAAAGAATGCCGCCGAGCTCGTGGGGCGGAGGTCCGAGCTCGCCACAGATTTCGTGGTCGCCGAAGAGTGCAACCGGTTTGACGAGTGCGACGTCTATCGCGAAGCCTATGGCGATCACGTGCTCGTCATCGAGTACCGCGCACAGGACTTCAGCGCGGGTTGTGCGGCCTTCCCGCAGCTCTCGATCGTGTTGCGGGATGTCGATCTGGCCGTGCCGGGTGCTGCCGGCTACGTCTACGACGGTTGTTAGCGGCGCGGCGATCACAAACTCGTGGTCTCGGCGGCGCGAGCTTCTGCTCAGCGCGAGCCGAGCAGCGAGACGCTGAACCGACCGGCACCCTGCGCCAACCCGCTGTGGTTCTGCATCACGGTCAGCGACGCGATTGGCTCGAGCGTACCGTCGAGGTCGAAGTCGAGGATGTCACCGCGATTCATCAGCTTGTCGATGTTGATCATCTGACGTGCTCCACTGGCGAACGTCACGTGAACGTGGCCGATGAACGTGCTCGACGTGCTTTCGATCCGCAGCTTCGAGAACCGGCCTTTGTCGGCACCGATCGCGAGCTGCAGCGCGCCGCTGGGATTCGAGAACGTCAGGTCCCTGCCGGCGACGAACGCGACCGGCGCGGGTGGTGCGGGCGGCAGAGGCGGTTGTTCGAAGACGGGCGGCCGGATGTGACGCGACCGCTGGCCGAGCACCCGGAATGTCGACGGCGACCGCGTCCAGGTCTCGACCGAGATCCGCGCGAGCTGGTGGTCGGGTGCGAGGTCGAACGCCATCGTCGGCGCGCCCGCATACAGCCACTTGTTGACCGCGATGGTCTCGCGATGGCCGTCCGCGTAGCGCAGCCTGATCGTGTAGACGTAGACCGCGCCGCTTCCGCTCTCGACCTTGATCGCGCGTAGGTTGGAACGAGCGTCGGGAACGCGGATCTGCGTGCGGCCGTGGGCGGTGGCGGTGGCATGAACCATCGAGTTGATTGGAATCCAGCGCGCGCGCCGGTCGTGGATCGACTCGTCCTGAGGAACCTCCCCTGCTCCCTCGTACTCGGGGTGGCTTGCCAGTGCAGCGGAGGACGTGCTCGCAACGAGCGCAATGATCAGTGCCTTGAACTTCATACTTCGTGCTCCTGGAGCCATCCAGCTCCACTCGACTCTGGTGCAGCCGCGAGACCAACGCCATGCGTGCGAAATCAGACGCGCGCGGGTTCGTGGCGTCTGCCGGGTTCGCAGGTCGCGTGCGGGATCCGCAGCGTGTGCTCGTCGTGGGGCAAGACGCCTCCCAGCATCTCGGCGTCGAGGTCGACGATCGCGAGTTGTCTCCGCAGTCGCTGATCGAGACGTTGTGATTCTCAGCTGGCGGGGGAACGTGTCATACAGCGGTGGATGTCGCTGCAGTGGTACCCGGGCCACATGACGAAGGCACGACGCGAGCTGATCGCGTTGATGCCGTCGCAGGACGTGATGATCGAGGTGATCGATAGCCGTCTACCCAAGGCGAGCTCGAACCCGCTGATCGCCGAGGTCCGCGGAACCAAGCCGGTGGTCAAGGTGCTCACCAAGAGCGACCTCGCCGACCCCGCCGTGACGCGCATGTGGGTCGCGTACCTCGAGGGCGAGCCCGGCGTGAAGGCGTTCGCGGCCACCACCAAGCAACCGCAGGTCACGCGCAAGCGCATCGCCGAGCTGTGTCAGCATCTCGCGGAGCATCGCGGTCCCGACAAGCAGGTGCGGGCGTTGATCGCCGGTGTTCCGAACGTCGGCAAGTCGACGCTGGTCAACATCCTGATCAATCGGCAGGTCGCCAAGGTCAGCGACAAGCCGGCCGTCACGAAGGAGCAACAGATCGTCCACCTTCCGGACGGGATGGTGCTCACCGATAGCCCGGGCCTGATGTGGCCGAAGATCGAGCACGAGCCGCGAGCCTTCCGCCTCGCCCTCGCGGGCTCGATCCCCGACACCGCGATCGACTATCTGACGATCGGGATGTTCGGCGCGGAGTTCCTCGTCGAGAGATATCCGGATCTGGTCGTCGCTCGTTACAAGCTCGGAGCCGTACCCGCGAGCGCCGAAGCACTGCTCACCGAGATCGGTCGCCGGCGCGGCGGTCTCCGCAAGGGCGGGGTGGTGGACCTCCACAAGGCTGCCGAGCTCCTCGTGCACGAATTTCGTGGCGGACTGCTCGGTCCGATCAGCCTCGAGGCACCGCCCATCGACACGCGACCGATCGAATCGTCCTGAGGCGCGATGTCTGCCCGGTCACTGATCGCAGAAACGTTCTAGCGACCCGCATCTGCTACC
>JACCYD010001163.1 GCA_013696695.1 Deltaproteobacteria bacterium
CTGTGTGGCGACATGAACGCGACGCCCGATAGCGACGAGATGAGATTCCTGCGCGGGCTCACCACGCTCGGCGGGCGACGCACGCATTTTCAGGATGCCTGGTTGCGCCTGCATCCCGAGCCCGGCCCGGGCGGAGGACCCAGCGAGGGCATCACGTGGTCGTCGGAGAACGAGCACACGCGGCCACTGCGCTCGCTCGACATCGATCGCCGGCTCGACTACGTGTTCGTGACCAGCCGCAAGAAAGATGGCCGCGGCACGATCCACGATTGTCGCGTCGTGCTCACCGAGCGCGACGGCGACGACGATATCTGCGCCAGCGATCACTATGGCGTGATGGCCGACGTCCAGATCGTCGCGCGCTAGAGATTCATCGCCGGTTGCCTGGCGGCACGGGTTTCTTGTCACCGTTTCGTCGCACCGTGCGCGCCGTCATCCGCGCCGGTAATCATCGGCCGATCGCGCAAGCTGCGCGATCGCGCGGCGTTGTCGGGGCATGCGTAGCTTGCTTGTCCTGCTCGTTCCCGCGCTCGGCGGTTGCCCACCACCGACGCGCTATCTGATCACCGATGTCCACGCGGCTCGTGCGCCGGTCGCCGACGCGCTGGTCGCGGCGGATTGCGGCCGCGACTACGGCGAGCCCGCGCTGCGCACCGATGCCACCGGGCGTGCGCGGTTGCGGGTCCGTGGCGAGGTCGCGGCCAGCAAGTGCACGGTGATCATCGCCAAGGATGGCTTCCCCACGATCGAGGCCGCGGGGATCCAGCTGTGCACGACGCCCCTGTGCCCGGCGCTGGTGATCGATCTGGTGGCGCCGTATGCGAGCGAGGTGCGGCGCGAGCCGTTCCTGCACCGCGAATACGCGACGGCACCTCGCAAGGTGGCGCGATGAAGGCGCTGTGGCTCGTCGTCGTGCTCGGTGGCTGCGATCCGATGTGGGGCGCGAAGGTGTCGCTGCGCGACCCCGACGACCGTCCGATCGGCGATGCCACCGTGGCGGTGGCCTGTAGCGACGGCGATGTCCATCGCAACGCTTCGATGTCGGCGCGCACCAGGCGCGATGGCAGCGGGTTCGTCGGCAGCATCGGCGGGACGTTTCCGGTCGGCTGCGACGTGGTCATCGCCAAGCCCGGCTACCGCACGAAACACATTCGCTATCACGACCTGTGTCCCGGCGGCCCCGATGGCTGCAAGCGCGTGTTCGAATTCGATCTCGTGCTCGAACCGCAATGAGCTATTTCGGGAGGCCGGCCTCGAGTGCGGCGATCAGCTTCGGATCATCGGGCTTCACCTGCGGATCGAAGCGCGTGATCTTGCTGCCGTCGGCGGAGATCACGAACTTTTCGAAGTTCCAGCGGATGTCACCGGTGTGGCCCTTGTCGTCAGCGAGCGGCGTCAGCGTCTTGTAGATCTCGTGACGGCCGTCGCCGTTGACGTCGATCTTCTCGGTCATCGGGAACGTCACGCCGTACTTCGTCGAGCAGAACGTCTCGATGTCCTCGGCAGTGCCCGGCTCCTGGCCACCGAACTGGTTGCACGGGAAGCCGATCACCGTGAAGCCCTTGTCGGCGTACTTCTTCTGTAGCGCCTCGAGCGTGGTGTATTGCGGCGTCAGGCCGCACTTCGAGGCGACGTTGACCAGCAGCAGCGCCTTGCCTTTGTAATCGGCGAGCTTGGTGTCCTTGCCCTGCAGGGTCTTGATCGGGGCGTTCCACATGGCATCGAGCTCCTTGGTGACGGCGGTCGCGGGAGGCGCGACACCTGGTGCGGGAAGGTTCTTCGGATCTCCAGCTGCCGCAACAGTGGATGGCCGACCCGGGTCGGCCAGTGAACCCTGGATCACTTTCGGGTCGTCACCTGCAGTCTTCGCCGGATCCTTCGAACACGCGGCGAGCAACGCAGCGACGATCGCGAGCTTCGTCATGGCGCGACCCTAGCACCGTCACGGCGAGAGCGGCACCTCGGCGGCGTAGACGTCGGTGCGACCGGTGCCCATCGTCGACGTGAACACCACCATCCGACCGTCGGGCGACAGGCTCGCGCGTGGCTGCTCGTAATAGCCGGGGTTATTCGGTCCGTAGTGATGAAGGAGAAGGCGCAACTCGCCGTCGAGCTGCAACAGGCCGATCGCATCGTCGAGGCGGGTGCCTTGGTCGAACCCTTGTTCGGTCGTCGTGTAGAGCACCCACTGCGCGGTCAGCGGAACGTCGGTCTGGATCCATTGCGACGCGAGGATCACGGCGTCGTAGGCGCCGTAGCTGCCGAATACTTGGTGCGTGCGTGTCGTCGGATCCGAGAAGTAAAACGTCATGTCGCCGCCGGTATCGACGTCGACCGAGACGAAGCCACCGCTGACGCCGACCGCGGCCTGAAAATCGCCGGTGGGTGGCTTCCAGTCCGTCGTCGTGGCATCCCCGATGCGCCACAGCTGACTGAGCTCGGAGATCGCCGGCGTGATGAAGAGGCCCTCGTGATCGATCGCCGGAACGTGATCAGCGCCGGTGACGAGGCGAGCCTCCTGATTGGTTGCGGTATCGAGCGTGAGGTAGCCAGTGTCCAGGCTCTGCGCGACCACGACTCGTCCGCCCGCCGACACGCTGGGTAGCGTGTAGACGTCCGTGAGCGGGAACGGCGTCGGATCGAGCGTCGCTCCCGTCGCGGTGTCGACCAGATGCAACCGCGCCTGATCGTCGGCGATCAGTGCGCGCTGAGGATTCACCGGATCGGTGGTGAACGCGAGCGAGTCTTCGCCACCGGGTCCGAGCCGACGCGCGTTGCCGATGCCGAGCCCGCGCTCGAGGTCGATCAGATAGCGGCCGCCGAGCCCGGCGCCTTCGTCGATCACGACATAGATCGTGTGCCGGGTGTCGCTCCACGCCGCACTGACCTGCGCGCCACCGCTCTGGCGCTCGCTTCGCGCGGCGAGGTTCGTCGCCGGAGAGGTCGCGTCGGTGAGCTTCCAGATCCGGACGCCGGTGACAGGATCGACGTACGAGTCGCCCGCGGCCAGCGACGCAGCGGGCGCGGTCGCGCTCTCCGGCTGACCGTTCGCGAGCGGAAGCTGCTGCGGATCCGCCCTCGGGCCCGTGAAGGTCGTCGGTGCATCGATCTCGGTGCGCACGGGCGTGCCCGGATCGAATCCGATCCGACCGCAACCGGCGACGAGCCAGACCAACCACCAGCGCACGCGACGATTAGACCACGGCCGCGCGGCGAGCCGCACGCGCCCTCATCCACGCCGCGAGCCGGACGCCGGCGATCGCGAGCAAGATCACGGTCGGGATGACGTATGCGGGTACTTCGGCTGCGGCGGTCGCATACGTCGCCGTGAACGACAGCCACGCGAAGTGCATGCCGGTGCGATGCAGCAGCTTCCACTTCCGCGGCGACATCTTCTTCCGCACCGCATTGATCGAGGTGATCGCCATCGCGAACAGCAGCACGAACGTGAGCGCCGCGATCGCGTTGGTCGGCGGCTGCGCGCGGAGAAATGCGCCGAAGTCGGGCGAGGCGAGGGCAATGATGGCGGCGAGATGCGCGGCGTGCGAGACCGCGAAGCCGAGCCCGATCCACTTGCGCTCGGCCATCAGGGTCTTGGTGAACGCGTTGCGCCACAGCTGCAGGCTGGGCCGTGCGACGTAGGCCAACGCGAACATCACGAGCGACGTGCGCGCGGTCCAGCGGATGATCGTCGACGAGGTCTCGACGACGCCACCGCTGCTGGTGAGGATGATCGACACGACGAGGCCGATGATCGCCAGCGTGATCCACGCGAGCAGGCGTGGGCCGGTCATGGTCAGTTTCCCGAGTCGCCGGGGATCGAACCGAGCCGCGTGATCACGTCGAGCCGGCAGTTGCGGTGGCCGAGCTCGATCGC
>JACCYD010001166.1 GCA_013696695.1 Deltaproteobacteria bacterium
CTGTTCGACACCACGATCGTGCTGTGGCTGTCGTGGCGGCGCACTCGCCTCGCGGCGTTCGCGGTGGTGATCGGCTTCCACGCGGCCACCGGCTACTTCTTCAACATCGGGATGTTCCCGTTCATCATGACCAGCTCGGCGCTGATCTTCTTCTCGCCGAGCTGGCCGCGAAGCGTGGTGCGGAAGCCGGCACCGATGCTTCCGATCACGCCGTTCACTCCGCCGCACAAGTTCGTGGTCTGGGTGATCGCGATCCACGTCGCGATCCAGATCGCGTTGCCGCTCCGCCACCTCGTCTATCCGGGCTCGGTGCTGTGGAACGAGGACGGGATGCGCTTCGCATGGCACGTCGTCGTGCGCGAGAAGCAAGGCAGCGTGATGTTCGTGGCCGAGCTCGCGAACGGCAAGCGCCTCGAGATCCCGCCGAGCAATTACCTGACCCCGCGGCAGGAGCGCGAGATGGGCGGGCAGCCCGATCTGATCCTGCAGCTCGCGCGAGAGATCGGCCGCGACCTCCACGGCCGCGGGATGCGCGACTTCGGGATCCACGCGATCACGCGCGTGTCACTCAATGGCCGCGCGCCGGCGACCATGATCGATCCCGAGGTCGACCTGCTCGAGGTCTCCGATTTCGGGTCGAGAACGTGGGTCCTGGACGCTCCTGAAGAGAGATCACCGCATGTTCTTCCATTACGTAAGCGTTGAAAATCCCAGCGCTCTCGTAGGAGTCCGGAATCGATAGTTGAAAATGATTTTCAATTCTGCGATCAGTCAATGATGCGCTCGTCGTTGTTGTTCGCGCTCGCCATCGGCTGCGGCGGAAACACCCCCTCCATCCCCGATGCCCCGACCGACGGCTTCGACCGCAGCGCGATGCTCGCGCACCTCGGGCAGAACGTGCTGTTGCCCGTGCCGGGCGATGTTGCCGCGAAGACCTCCGCGCTGACCACCGCGGTCGGCGCGTATTGCGCCGAGCTCGACGCCGGCTCGGCAACGCCCGATGCGGTGCGCGACGCCTGGCGCACTGCGATGGATGCAACGAATCGTCTCGACGCCGTGGTCATCGGGCCGGCGGCGATGGACGGCAAGGCGCTGCAGAGTCGGATCTACGCGTGGCCGCTGCTCTCGACGTGCGATGTCGATCGCGACACCGCCTCGCGGTTCGCCAACCCGGGCAGCTACGACGTCTCGGCGAAGCTCGATCGCGCACGCTCGCTCGCCGCGGTGGAGTTCTTGTTGTTCACCACGAACACCAACCACACGTGCGTGGTGGAGCCCACCGGCTGGGCTGCGCTCGGTACCGACCTGCCGCGCGCGCGCTGCCGCTTGGCCGAGGTGATCGCCGCCGACGTCGCCGCCACCGCCACGCAGCTCGATACTGCCTGGCGCGTCGACGGCGGAAACTTCGTGACCGATCTCGCGACGGCGGGTTCGGGGAGCTCCGACATCCCGAGCGCCCAGGAAGGCGTCAACCGGGTCTCCGACGGCATGTTCTTCGTCGATCGCATCGTCAAGGACATGAAGCTCGCCGAGCCGGCCGGCATCGCCATCAACGCCTGCGGCACCGTCGGCGAGCCATGTTTGAGCGAGGTCGAGCATCCGTTCGCCGATTACACGTCCCAGTCGGTTCGCACGAATCTCCGCATGCTGCGAGAGGTGTTCACCGGCACCTCCGCCACCGCCGACGGTCCGGCCTTCGACGACTTCTTGATCGGTGTCGGTCACGACGACGTCGCCGCGCGGATGACGCAGAACCTCGACGCGGCGATCGCCGCCGCCGATGCGTTGCCTGACAGCTTCCTCGGCGCGCTCGCCAATAACCTGCCCGCGATCGAGGTCGCTCACACCGCGATCAAGACGTTCACCGACGATCTCAAGAGCCAGTTCTTGACGCTGCTGTCGCTCGAAATTCCCGACGATGTCGCGACCGACAATGACTAAGTCGGCGCTCGCCTGGGTGACGACGTTCGCGCTCGGCGCGATCGGCCCCGGGCTCGTGCGCGCCGAGCCGGTGTCTGCACCGCAGACGCCTGACGCGAAGACCAAACCGGCACCACCGCCCGCACCCGAGCCGAAGCCCGCCGACACCGCACAGGCGCCCGACGTCACGGAATCAGTGGAGCCCGATCCCTCCGCGGCCGACGCAGAGCAGGGTGAAGTCGTCGAGCTCGAAGGCCGCGCACCACCGGGCGCGCGTGCGGAGATCGGCAAGGACGCGCTCGAGCGCGCCGAGCAGGATGATCTGCACAAGGTCCTCGGCGGCATCGCCGGCGTCTACCTCCGCGACGAAGATGGCTACGGCCTTCGCCCGAACATCGGCATGCGCGGCGCCGCTGCCGATCGCAGCTCGAAGATCACGCTGATGGAAGATGGCGTGTTGATCGCGCCGGCTCCGTACACCGCGCCGGCCGCGTACTACACGCCGCTGATCACGCGGATGTCGAAGATCGAGGTGGTCAAGGGCCCGTCGGCGATCCGGTTCGGGCCGAACACGGTCGGCGGCGCGATCGACATGATCAGCGAGCCGCTGCCTGGCGATCGCGCGGCGTACGTCGATGTCGCCGGCGGCAGCGATCGCTACGGCAAGCTTCACGCGCGTGCGGCCGAGCGCCGCAAGCAGTGGGGCGTGATGGCCGAATACGTCAAGCTGCGCACCGACGGCTTCAAGGATCTCGACGGCGGCGGCCCGACGGGCTTCGACAAGAACGACGTCCAGGTCACCGGTCGCCTGATGTCGGAAGCCACCGCGACCGACTATCACACGCTCGATCTGCGGCTCGGCTACGGCGACGAGGTCAGCCACGAGACGTACACCGGCCTCGCCGATGCGGACTTCGCGGCAACTCCGCAGCGCCGCTATCTCGGCTCGCAGCTCGACGAGATGAACTGGACGCACTGGCGGATGCGCGCCACGCATCGCGTCGATCTCGGCCTCCACACGCACGTCGAGACCGTCGCCTATCGGCACAAGTTCCACCGCGCGTGGGGCAAGGTCGATGGCTTCGTCGGCCAGCGCGACTTCTACGATCTCCTCGCGCGACCGCTCGCCGGCGCCAACGCGATCTACT
>JACCYD010001196.1 GCA_013696695.1 Deltaproteobacteria bacterium
GCGATCCGGGAGGTCGACGTGACCGAGGACGGCGCCGAGCACGTCGACGCGATTCGCGGTGAGTGCGCCGGCGATCGCCGCGAGCACGCCGGGCTTGTCGGGCGCGACGATCGCGATCTCGCTGTGACCCTTGAGTGGATAGCAGTGGACCTCGAGGCCGATCGGCGGGACCCCGCCGCGCACGCGTTCCACCAGCTTGACGTGGCGCGCGGTCTGGCGCGGCGTCAGCTGTGTGAACAGCCGCGGGTCGATGCCGTCGATGATCTCGAGCGACTCGGGTGCCTGGCCGGCGAGCTCGGTGACCTTCGCGCGCAGCGCCTGATCGACACCGCGATCCGCGCCGACCGTGGCGGAGCTGGCGCGTCCGGATCGGAAGTGCTCGCGCGCGCGCGTCACCAGCTCGCGCAGCAGGCCGTCTTTCCACGCCGACAGGTTGTCGGGCGCGGTCATCGCCGTGTCGCACAGCGTGACGAGATAGAGCTGCACGAGATGCTCGTCGTCGACGACGCGCTCGGCGAACCGCTCGATCACTTCCGGATCGGAAAGATCGCGGCGCTGCGAGATGTGCGACATCGTCAGGTGCTGGCGAACCAGGAACTCGGCGAGCTCGATATCGGCGGGCGCCATGCCGAGGCCCGCGGCGACCTGGCCACAGACGACGGCGCCCTTCTCCGCGTGCCCCTTGCCGAGTGGCTTGCCGACGTCGTGCAGCAAGGTGCCGAGCAGCAGCGGGGCCGGCCGCTTGACCTGGCGCCACAGCTCCGTCGCCGTCGGGTGCTCGACGGCGAGATCGCCGCGCGCGATCCGCTTCTGCATCGCGAGCGCGTAGAGCTGGTGCTGATCGACGGTGTAGACGTGATAGAGGTCGTGTTGCACGCGCCCGGTGCACGGTGCCCAGCCCGGCATCAGCGCCGCCAGGATGCCGAGCTGGTGCATGACCTCGAACGCGCTCGGTTGCGCCACATCCCGCAGATCGCAGAGCGCCTCGAGCAGCAGCCGCGACGCCAGCGGATCGTTCGCGAGCGGCGTGGGGTCGCGTGAAATCGTCTCGGCGACGAGCTCCCGCGTGTGCCCGTACACCGGCAACTTCTCGGCGACCGCGACCCGGAACAGCCGCACCATCTCGCTCGGCCGCTCGACGAACAGCCGCGGATCCTTGATCGCGAGCTCGCCGTTGAACGTGATGAACGACGCATCGACCTCCGCGATCCGCGGCCGCCGGCGTGCCGGCACGCGAGCCGATTCGAGCAGCCGCTCCGCGACCTGGACGACGCCGCGGGCGTGCATGAAGTACTCGCGCATCAGCGCCTCGACGGCGGGTGCCACGGCCGAGCGCACGTCGCCCTCGTGCGCGCGAGCATCCGGGTACAGCGCCGGCGCGATCGTTTCCTGGATCTCGAACGTCAGCTGATCGAAGCGCCGGCCGGCGGACAGCTGGACGAGCGCGCGGATCCGCAGCAAGAAGTCACGCGCGCCCGATAGCACCTGCGCCTGGCGCCGCGTCAGGTGGCCCATCGTCACCAGATCCGCGATCGCGCTCTGGGTGGTCAGCGGATCGGTCGCCTCGGGGCCGGTCGCGCGCGGCTGCCAGCGAATCACGGCGGCCCAGATCGCGGTGGCCAGATCGCGCAGCGCGCCGATGCCCTGCTTGAGGTTCGGCTCGAGCAAGTACAGCGAGGCGCCGAACCGCTGGTGGCGACCGCGCTGCTCGGCGGCGAGCGCCGCGATCAGATCGTTCGGGTTGCCATGTGGTGCGAGCGCACCGAGCATCGCTCGCAGCAGCTCCGAAGTCAGCTTGCGATCGCCGGCGATGTGCCGCGCGTCGAGCAGCGCCGTCGCCGTGGCGAGATCGTCCTTCGCGAGTCTGGCGGCAGCGCGCGGCTCGCGCACCGAGTGGCCGATCGCGAGCTTGTCGTCCCACAGCGGATAGAGCAGCCGATCGCAGACCTTCTTCGCGCCGACCTCGTCGCGATCGTGCAGCACGATGAAGTCGATGTCGGAATACGGGGCGAGCTCGCGCCGCGCCCAGCCACCGGTGGCGACCAGGGCGAGTGGGGTCGTCCCGCCGGTCGCGGCGACCGCGGCTTCGAACATCTCGGCGATCGCGCGATCGTAGACCTCCGCGATCATCCGGCACGCGCGTTCGCCCTGGCTCTGCCCCGGCGCGCTGAGCTCGGCGGGTAGCTGCGCCAGCACGGCATCGAGCGCCAAGCGCAGCGACGACCGAGCTGAGTCGCGGACCGCAGGTTCCATCCAGTTAGTTTAGCGCTTGGCGTCGCGTCCCGACGCGCCGGAGAACGCCAGTCGCGACAGATCGATCCAGCCATCCCACAGCCGCAACCCGGTGATGCGGCGGTGGATCAGCCCCTGCGGGGCGTCGGTGACGATGCCGGCCATCGGCCAGCTCTCCGCCAGTGCCGCGGCCAGCTCTCCTGCGAGCTTTGCGCGCTCCGCGGGATCCCACACATTTGCCATCGCCTCGAGGGCACGGTCGGTCCGCGGCGACACGCCCCCGAGTCGCGACCGCATGTCCATGTCGACCATGCCGTTCCACAGGACCTCGGCGAGGTGGTAGTTGCCATCCTCGAGCCGCTTCGCGAGCCACGAATCGCCACCCGTCTTGAGCTCGATCACGACGCCGATGCGCCGCGCCGCTTCGATCAGGTATTCACGCGGCAGCGTGTCGTTCGGCTTCGCGGGATCGCGTGGCGTCGCGCGCTCGGTGCCGACCATCGTCAGCTTGAGCTGCACGCCGGCGCGATCGCGGATGCCGTCCTTGTCGGAATCCACCCAGCCCGCCGCGTCGAGCAGCGCACCCGCCGCCTTCGGATCGAACGCTGGCACCGGGGACTCCGCGCCATCGATCGGACCACCCGGCCAGATCGGCCACAGCACCGGGCGCGCGAGCCGGTCGAAGTAGCGCTCGCCGATCTGCTTGCGATCGATGAGCAGCGCGAGCGCGTGGCGGAGCCGAACATCCTCGAGGGGATTCTTGCGGGTGTTGAACGTCAGCGCCCGCAGCCGCGGCGGCCGCAGCTCGAGCGGGGCGAACGCCGCCGCGATGCCCGGCGCGTTCGCCTGCTCGGGATAGTGCGCCGGGATCAGCGCCGGGATGAGGTCGAAGTCGCCGCGCTTGGCATCCTTGAGCGCGATCGCGGCATCGGGCTGATAGACGAACTCGACGTCCTCGATCGACGTCTTTCCCGCCCAGTACTTCTCGTACCGGCTGAGATGCACGGTGCCGTTCTTGTTCGACGTCACCTTCCACGGCCCCGAGCCCACCGGCAGCCGGTTCGCGGACAGGTTGTCGTTATAGATGTGCATCGGCAAGATCGGGATCTCGGCGAGCGCGCGCACCACCCACCCGGCAGGCTTGGCGTTGGTGAGCACGAGGCGGACCTCGGTGGGCGTGATCAGCTCGACCGCCGCGATCTCCTCGAGCATCGGCCGCAGGTGATCGACATTGCGACGCGGATCGCGGATCGCGTCGAGGGTGAACTGCACGTCGACGCTGGTCAGCGGATGGCCGTCGTGGAACGTCGCGTTCGGCTCGAGCTCGATCCGCACTTCGAGCCCACCCCACGGCGGCGACACCACGCGCCACGACCGCGCGAGCCGGGGTTCGTAGCGTCCTGCCCCGGTGGCTCCGTCGGGCGGCACGTAGCGGAGCAGCGGCTCGAACACCGGGCCGAGCAAGATGCGTCGCGACCACGTCGAGGGATTGATCAGGGGGCTCAGCCGGCCGGGCTCGGCGTCGAGCTGAATACGGAGCGTATGTCCGCGGGCAGCACGTACTTCGGACTCTGCCGACACATCGGCCAAGGCCGGAGACCCAGGCGCGTTCGCGGCCTCGGCGATCGGATCCGGGGCATGACGCCACGGTTTGACGCGGGCGGGCGATTCGCAGCCCACCAGCCCGGCCACGAGCAGTCCAAAAAAGCCGCCGACTTGAGGCCCTTTGGTCAGCATGTTATGACCGCCAGCATGCCGCACCGTCACGGTCTGCGCACCGTTCTCTTCATGTCCTGTGGGCTCCTCGCCGCCGCGTGCGGTGAGGACAAGCTGAAGGGCCCCGAAGCCGAGGTGCGAACGAGCGACGTCAAGTTGAACATCCCGGCGGTGCCCGCCTTCGATCTCGCGAACAAGCCGGTCAAGGAGCTTCGCGTCAAGGGCAAGAAGAAACTCAAAACCGAGATCACCGTCAAGGGCTTCGTGACGTGGGTCTACGATTGTCCGACCGCGATTCGCCAACCCGGCGAGGACGACAAGACGGTGCAAGACCGGATCGACGCCGATCCCACGCTGTGCGAGCGCGCCAAGTTCTACATCGGCGACGACAAGGACACGCCGGCCGAGAAGAGCCTGTGGATCGTCGACGTGCCCCGCCCGTACACCAAGCTCGACGTGAAGCGGATCAAGAAGAAGGAGCGCACCGATCCGCTCAAGTGCGAGCCGGACGAGAAGGACAAGTCCAAGAGCATCTGCCCGCCGTACGCGGTGGGTGATGAGGTCGAGGTCACCGGCACGTTCGAGCTGTCGTCGCCCCACAGCGAGCGCAACAGCGACGGGCTCCTCGTCTACAAGAAGATGATCAACAAGACCCAGGCGTACGAGTCGCCACTGCCCGATCCCGCGGCCGAGAAGCCCGGTGCCGCTGCAGGCGCACCGGCGCCGGGCGCCAAGCCATCGCCCGAAGATATGGTCAAGAAGAAGGGCTAGGCTAAGCCCCGAGACCCGCTGTCGACCGAAGAGCCTCCCCGGAGGCTCTTGTCATTTGTTCGCTCGGTCTCGCTTACTTCGCGAGCTGGTTCGCGAGCGCGCAGATCTGCGGATCGAGCGCGATGTTGCCGGCGGGGATGGTCGCGGCGCACTTCCCGGCGGCTCCGCCGAGCAGCAGCTTGCGCTCGAACGGCGAGCCTGTCGGCGGTGCGATCGTCAGGATCACCGGCCGCGGATCACCCGGTGCCGCGGCATCGCCGATCGACTGTGGCGCTGCGAGGAGGCGCGCCAGCTTCTCGATCGTCGCCGCGTCGCCGCCGGTCCACTCGCCGACCACCGCACCGCGCGTGAGCGTGGTGCCGCCGATCTGGATCGCGCGGATCATCGTCGGTTCCTCCGACCACAGCGTGGTGTCGAGGTAGGCGGCGCCACCGCGGGCGAGGCCCTCGGGAACCTCGC
>JACCYD010001206.1 GCA_013696695.1 Deltaproteobacteria bacterium
TTCCTGGTGCGCCCGGCATTCCTGGTTGCTGCATCTGTTGAGCTCCCTGTTGACCGCCAGCTTGATTGAGCTGCTGGTTGTAGCCACCGACCTGACCCGCAAAGTTCTTGCCGCGACTCGCCAGCGCCTTCGATCGATTGATATCGACCTTGATGTTGCCCTTGATGTTCTTGACGCCGAGGATCTTGTTATTGATCGCTCGGAAAGGCTGGAAGATGAATTCGAAGTACTTGAGGAACATGAGCTCGCACCGCGCGCGGTCCGCCGGCCCCGCGCAGCGGCCAGTCTAGCACGCCCGCCGGGCAACCCTGGCAACTGCAAAGACCGGGGCGATCCGGCAGCGCGGATCACCACAGGATTTTTCGGGTTGTGTCCGTGGTCCGTCGCCGGGGCGGCCACACCCGTCGCCTCCGCGGCTACTTGATGATCGGCTGGTAGGCCCAGATGTGAAACATGTTGATGTCACGGCCGGCCGTCACCGACTGCTGCCGCACCATCAGGGTCTCGGTCGTCACGTACTCGGCCGACACCATCGCCGGCCAGTTGCGCCAGCGGTGGACGCGGTCGGTGCCGACGCACGACACCACGCCGGTCTTTTTGCCGTTGATCGAGCGCTCGAGCTCGTAGTCGCCGTAGACGTAGTCCATGCGGCGCAAGATCACGATCGGGCGGCCCGGCGTGATGTTGACCAGCTTGAACTCGCTGTAGCCATCGACGTGGGCGCGGCCGGTGTCTTCGACCGTGGTGCCGTCGGGGTACTTGAGCTTCTGGCGCGAGCGGTACGAATCCTTCGCCTCTTTGACCGTGAACAAGTGCTTGTCCTCGGACTCCTTGTTGAGGATCTCGACCTCGTCGACGAGCACCCACATCGTGCCCTCGAGCTCCATCTGCGGTTTCGGCTGCGGCATCGATTTGACGCCTTCCCAATCTTTGATGTCGATCGGCTTCGCTTCCTTCTTTTCCTCGACGACGATCTGCGGTTTTTCGCCGGCGACGGCACTGAGCGCGATCTCGGCGCACTTCGCCTGGTACGCGAGCAAGTTCATGTACGCGTCCATGTTGTTCTTGTTCTCGGCGAGCAGGCCGCGAAGGATCTCGACCTGACGGCGGTATTCGGAGAACTCTTTCTTCTGCGCGATCGTCGGGTGATGCACGTCGACGTCGAGGGCGAGCTCGCCTTCGGTGTCGACGATCAGGTGCCAGATCTGGAACACGTTCCGCAGATCGATCAGGTTCGCGTACATCAACATCAACGCGGTGTTGCACGACTGCACGACGTCGTGCGCCGAGATCACGTTGCGCCGGGTGTACTCGAGCGCGGCGCGGCGGACCTGAAGAAGCAAGGTCTCGAGCCGGAGCCGCAGCGACGGCGGAAGCATCGAGCCCGAGAGCCCGCCCTTCGGCGTGAATCGCATGTCGATCTCGTTCGCCTTCGGATCCGACGGATCGCGCGCGTCGCGGATCCGCTGCACGCCCTTGTCGAGATAGATGCGCGCCAGCTCGACCTCGCGCCCGATCTCGGGCTCGGTCTGCGTCAGCTCGACGCGGCAGCTCTCGAGCACGCGGCGGTGGCCCTTGTACTCGAGGTTCTCCTTGTACGCGATGAAGTCGGTGAGCTCCTCGTAGTAGCGCAGCACGACGTAGACGGTCTGCGGCAGCCGGAACTCCTCGAGGTTGATGTTGCGGATCGACGCGTCGAAGATCATGAGGTCGTTGCCCATGCCGTCGATCGCGTAGCCCGGCTGCACTTCCACCGAGAGGTCACCGCGCGCACGCGCCGCGACCTTGAGGTCCATCGCGTAGCCGTACACGATGCCCGGCGAGTGCATCATCCGGTTGTGGAGGCGGCGCTTGTCGATGTGATAGCGCTCGGCGTCGTTCCAGTCCTTCTCGGTGGTGAGGAACCCCTTGAAGAAGTTGATGCGCTTGAATCCTTGGGCTTCGCTCATGGCTTTTCCTCGGTCGTTTCGTCAGGTACGGCTTGGACCACTTCGGCGCCGATGCCGATGCCGGAGCGCAGGCCGATCGCGAAGAACTCGCGCAGCTCGACGTCGCCCTTCTCTTCGGCGAAGCGCAGGTAGTAATGCGCGTGCGCCGGTTTCTCCATCTGGATGATCTGGTGGATGCGGATCACCATGTCCGACGTCACCGTCTCGAACGCGATCGGCATCGTCACGACGAAGCAGTGCGCGAGGTCGACCGGCGGCAAGATCACGGAGTCGAGCCCGACGCGTGCACCTTGCTCGGCGCCTTCGGCCTCGACGCGGAAGCCTTTGAACGGCCAGGTGTTCTCCGCGATGTCGGGTTCCTGGCCGGTGAACAACTTGAGGAACAACGCGAGCCCGCGGCGCGTGCCACGGATGCGATAGAGATCGACGGCGCGCTTGATCAGCGCGCGCTTCTCGGCCTCCGGCCAATCGAGATCGAGCGAGAACGCCGACCACCGCGCGAGCCAGTCGAGGAACTCGACCGGTGCGACGTGGGGATCGTAGAACCGCCAACCGTCGTCGAGGTTGGCGATCACCGAATCGAACATGTGCTCGAACACGAAGCACAGCTCGCGCACCAGGTTGCGACCGACACCATCGGAGCGGCGGTAGATCGCCGGCAGGTGCTCGAGGTAGCCACGGCGGGCGATCCAGATCGTGACCTCGCTGCCCTCGTAGACCATCTGTCCGCGCGCCGGACGTTGCTCGAGCACGGTGTCGCGATCCTCGTAGCTCTCGCGATACAGCGTGACGACCTTCGCGAGGCCCGCATCTTCGAGCACGATCTGCGCCTTTGCGAACGGGCGCCCGACGACGTCGGGCACGCGCACGACGCGGCGATTGAGTAGGTCCGGTGCGGCCATGAGTCTTAGTTAGCCCGCCCGTTCATTGTACGGAGTCTCGGTTCCTCGTCCGGACGGTCTCGAAACGCTTTGGTCACTTGATGTCGTCTCGAACTTTCTCTGCCACCGCGACGTGCACCAGGAACGGCAGCTCGTCCTCGTCCATCCGCAAGTGTTCGACGCCGACGTTGCGCAGCTCGTCGCGGATCTCGAGGTGATCGACGCCCTCGACGCCGGGGACCTCCTCGGTGAGGTGGATCAGCTCGGCCTTGAGGACCGGCCGGCCGAACTCCCAGCCCTTCCCGTCGCGGCCGCCGACCAGCGAATGCAAATACCGGCGAAGCTTGGTCTCGATGTCTTTCCGCAGCCGATCGCTCGTTCCGACCGACCGGCGGATCAGCACCACGCGCAGCGACAGATCCTTGTACTTCGGCCGCACCACGTTGAGCACGGTGCCGACGAGCTTGCGATCGTCGAGGTACCGCTTCACGAAGCGAAGCACCTCGTTCGATGGCACCAGCCGCCGCGTCAGCTCCTCGCCGCGCAACTCGCCCTTCGGCACCAACGCCAGCGTGACGTGGCCGCGATTAGAACGATCGGGCACGCACCGCGCACGCGCGAGCTGCGTCGACGCCCGCAGCGCGAGCATCTCGTAGTCCTCGGTGGTGACCGCGCGATCGCGTGACTTGATCGTGTACGGCGCGCGCGACTTCGCTTCGTCGATGGTCTCGCGATCGGCGCCGCCGGTTGCCGGCAACGGATTGGTCACCGATTCGATGTACGCGAGCGCACGACCGAGCGACGTCAGCGTGTTCGAGTTGACGTTGCCGAGGTTGCCACCGCCGATCCGATACGACGTGGCGATGATGTTGTTCTTGCCTTCCTGCGGCACCAGCCCGCGCCGGCCATCGCCGAACGAGATGATCCCGGAGATGTAATCGAGCATGTAGTGCCGGCTGCGTGGCCCCGACGCGAAGAAGCTCTCGACGCGGCGCCACCGCACCCAGACCTCGTTGCTCTGCGGATTGTCGGGCTCGACAGGGCGCGATGCATCGGCGCCCAGATCTGCCAGCTCTTCTTGCGACGGCTTCTGGCGCTCGCGGATCTCGACGAACTCGTCGTCGAGCAGCGGCCCGCGCAGGAACTTGAACTGCTGCATCGGCGAGCCATCGGAGCTGCCAAGCGTCTCGCCGCGGATCGTCTCCTGGTTGAACGCATCGATCGCGTTGGTCACGATCATCCGCACGCGCGGCGGCTTGACGTAGCCACCTTGCTCGAGCCGAGCGCGCAACCAGAACCGCTCCTCGGTGAACTTGCTCGACATCACCCAGCCCTCGGGTGCCACGAAGAACATGAACCCGGAGTTGGTGAAGCCCGTGGTCTCGTCGTCGACCGACAACGGCTCCCACTCGCGGCCGTCCCAGAACTCCCAGATCACGCGCTGCCCGCTATCCCACGCGAGCCGACGCGTCGCTTCGTACTTGTCGAGCTCGGCGGTGGCGACCTCGTTCTCGTCGCTCGGCAACGCGCCGAGCCCGAGCTCCTCGTCGAGGTGGAAGTACAACCCGAGCATATCGGACGGGGGCTTCGCGGTGAACCCGAGATAGAGCGCCGGCGATTCGTCCGGCTTCGCGTTGAACGGCTGGAAGATCGTGAACTCGGTGCGCGCGACCTCGGTGACGTCCGTGTACTGGAAGTCGTTGAACGCGAGCGCGTGGCGCACGTCGCGATAATCCTCGCGATAGCGGAACGCGATCGAGCGCAGCGCGGGCGGCCGCAGCGGGCGATCATCCTTGAAGATCCACTTCTCGTTCTCGAGGGTGTACTGGCCCTGTTCGCCGTAATCACCCTTCTCGATGCGGATGCGCATCCAGCGCTTGGTGACGCCGTTGAGCTCGATCGAATCCATATCTTTCGGGCGGCGGAACGAGATGTTCCCCGACTGCGAGAGCGCCTTGGTGTCGTCGTGAAACCCGATCTCGTCGCCCGCGCCGGGCAACACGCCGCGCGGTGCCGATCTGCCGAGGTGACGCCACCGCTTGCCATCCCAGTACTCGAACGCGAGCACGAGCTGGTCCGACGGATTCGGCCGCGGGATCACGCTCGAGTCGGCGAGCAGCATCTCGATCGACACGTAGGCGTCGGCGGTGCTGAGCAGCTCGTCGCACGCGAGGTAGAGGATGCAGTCGACCGTCGGCTCCTTGCCGAACGGATAGATGTTCTTGCCGAGGTCGAGCTGGAGGAACGCGTTGTTGTCGAGGTTGGCGTATGCCTGCGACGGCAACAGACCTTCGCCGACCACCTCGACGCGCGCGCGGATCGTATCGATCTCGGTGTCCTCGGGCGTCTGCGGAACTTCCGCCAGCCGGCCGCGCAGCCACAGGCCTTCGATGTGATTGACCGTGGTCGGCTCGAAGCGCAGCGGGCCGAGGAAGGCGACCTCGCCGCGATCGACCTCGATCGACGACGGCTGGAGATCTTTCCAGCGCGTGCCCTCCCAGTACTCC
>JACCYD010001207.1 GCA_013696695.1 Deltaproteobacteria bacterium
CGATCAAGGCGCTCAAGCTGGCTGAATCCATCAACAGCCGGGTCACGATCACGATCAAGTAGGTCCGTTGGCTGGGGCGTGGTAGCTACGGCTGCCGTGCTTCCCGACCTGCGTGCCATGACCCTCGACGACGCGATGAATTTCGCGGTCGCCCAGGGCTGGCAAAAATTCCGCGGCGAGCAGGTCTGGCGCTGGGTCCATGGCAAGGGCGTGCGGTCGTTCGACGAGATGACCAATCTCGCGAAACCCGTCCGCGCGGAGCTCGCGAACATCGCGTCGATCGGCGGCCTCACGGTCGGCGAGATCCAGACCTCGAAGGACGGCACGCGCAGGCTGCGGCTGGTCACGCGCGAAGGTCGCTCGATCGAGACCGTGTTGATCCCCGATGGCGAACGCAAAGAGAAGCTCACGCAGTGCATCTCGTCGCAGATCGGATGTGCGGTCGACTGTCAGTTCTGCGCGACCGCCAAGCTCGGGCTCGAACGCAACCTCGACGCCGGCGAGATCGTCGATCAGGTGTATCTCGCGCGGAGGTTGCTCGCCGAGGTCGATCCCGAGCGCCGGATCACGAACATCGTCTACATGGGCATGGGCGAGCCGCTCCACAACTACGACAACTTGATCAAGTCGCTGTCGATCCTCACCGACGACAAGGGCCTGGGGTTATCGCAGCGGCGGATCACGGTGTCGACCTCGGGCCTGGTCCCCAAGCTGGAGCGGCTCGGTAACGAGACGGTGCGTCCGAATCTCGCGGTGTCACTCAACGCGCCGAACGACACCGTGCGCGACATGATCATGCCGATCAACCGCAAGTGGAACATCGGCAAGCTGCTCGCCGCCCTCAAGGCGTATCCGCTCGAGCAGCGCCGCCGCATCACGTTCGAGTACGTGTTGCTCGCGGGCGTCAACGATTCGATCACCGATGCCGGGCAGCTCGCGAAGCTGCTCCGCGGCGTGAAGTGCAAGGTCAACGTCATCCCGTACAACCCGCATCCGGAGGCCGCGTACACGCGCCCCGCGAAGCACGTGATCGACGCGTTCCAGAACGAGTGCAAGCGCCTCGGTCTTCCAACCTATTTGCGGACGCCCCGCGGCGACGACATCGACGCGGCCTGTGGCCAGCTCGCGAACCGGGTCGATGGCTCCCCGATCGTCCCGCTGCGGATCCGCAAGGGTCCTCCGCCGGCGCCGCCAGTTGACTGAATCTTCGACGGATCGCGTAGTTCGGCGCCGGGAAGGTTTTCGCGCGTGCGTAACAGCGCAATAGCCACAGCCCCATGTCACGTTACTTGTTCCTGTGACGGCGAAGTGGGGCGCTCCGATGGAGTCCGACGACCGGGCTGGCCGGTCGATCGCGGAGCCTACGCGTGTGCCGCGTCGCTACCTGCTGCGGTTCGCCGGGTTGTTCACGCAGCTCGCCGCGGCCGGGTGCTTGTTGCTCGGCACGATCGCGTTCGTCTTGATCCAGCAGAACAACAGCGGCGGCGATGGCTACGTGATCGCATGGGGCATCGGGGCGATGACCGCCCTGGTGTTCGGCGGCCTGATGGTGCGCGGCGGGTTGATCTCGCTGCT
The DNA here is from genome assembly GCA_013696695.1 of Deltaproteobacteria bacterium. GTDB lineage: Bacteria > Myxococcota_A > Polyangia > Haliangiales > Haliangiaceae > JABFXX01. The sequence goes on from JACCYD010001207.1 coordinate 1,576, forward strand.
GATCACGGCGCTGCTCGACATCGCGTTCGGCAGCGTGCTGCTGGTGATCGACAACACCGCGTTGACGCGCATGTTGCGGATCTTGTCGGCGGACGACGTTGGCATGATCGGCGACGTCCTGTTGATCTCCGCGATCGTGCTGATCGGGCTCGGCGTATTGTGCTTCCTCTCGATCCCGCAGGCGATCCGCTACGGGAGATGGCTGCATGCCGGGGAATCCGGCGAGATGTCGCGCGTCGACATGCGCAGCGCCGCCTCGACCGAGCGAGGGTTCCCGCCACCGCCGATTCCCGCGACCAGGAGCTCGATGTGGATGGTGCCGACGGCGCCGATCGCGGAACGCCGATCGCGGCGGCGGATGTACTTCGCGCTCGGCGGGTTCGCGATCGGATTCGGCGCGGGCATCGGCGTGCTGGTGTCATCGTCGACGCGGTCGTCGTCGCGCGAGCCCGTGCAGGTGGCGACGCCGACGAAGCCCACGACGCCTGACAAACCCGCGACGCCCGACAAGCCCACGACGCCTGACAAACCGACGACGGCTGACAAGCCCGCAACCCCGACCGGGTCCAGCGCGGTCGGCTCCGGTAGCGCCGGCTCGGTGACCGCGGGCTCGGGCAGCGCAGCCGTCGCTGCAGGCTCTGGCTCGGCGACGCTCGAGGTCACCGCCGCGCCGACCGTGCAGGCGATGCTGCAGGACCAACGATCCGCGCTCGCACGCGGTGACGTCGGTGGTGTGATCGCCACGCTCGCGCCGAACGCGGTCGGGTTCGGGATCGATGCCGACGAGGTCGCGCTCGATCGCGCCGGGCTCGAGGCGCAGCTCGCGCGGGACCTCGGTGACTTCAAGGAGGGCACCGTCGAGGTCAAGTTCAGCCACGTCGGTCAGGAGGGCGGTCACGCATGGATCGCGGAGGAGCTCGAGCTGTCGACACGCGGTAAGCCGACGCGTAGGCTCGCGATCACGCAGCTCGCGGCGCAGCGCAAGACGGGCTGGCAGGTGATCGCCTGGCACTGGGCGCAGCCGGTGCGCGACGAGTCCGCCGAGCGCCTCGCGCTTCTCGGCACCAAGCCGACCACCAAGCCGATGCCGAGCAAGATCGAAGGCCCGAAGGAGCTCGATGCCGCGGTACGCGCTGCGTTCGATAACCGCAAGGCGTTCGCGGCGGCGCGCAGCGAGCGTACGGATGGCTTCAACTTCGGCAGCGGACCGCGAGAGCGCATCATCGGCGGTGCGAAGATCAAGTCGACCTTCGCCACCCTGCGTGCCGAGATCAGGTTGCGCGACGGCGCGTACGTCGTCGCATCGTCACCGAGCGTCGGCTTCGCACTCGTCAACGCCGACTTCACGCACAAGACGAAGGCCGCGACTGATCTCACGCTGACGTTTCGCGTGCTCGCGGTGATGGTGAAGGAGGGGAGCGAGTGGAAGATCGTGCTGACCCAGTGGTCGCACGGTGGACCGATCCGCTAGGCCCCGTAGTTTTACGATGCGATCGCGCCGATCGAGAGCAAGATCGCGAGCACCGAGAGCGCGATCACGATCAGCGGCCACGCGGCCGGCGGTTGTACCGTCGTCAACATCTGGCCGGTGTGACGGGGCGGTAGCACCTGGTTCGCCGAGGGGAGCGGCGAGCCCATCGAGAGCTCGGCCGTCAGCGGATCGACCGACGGCATCGCGACGTTGCCGCGCAAGCGCGCCGGCATCGGCGGCCCGGCGATCGGCCGATCGTTCGCGCTGCGGTTACCGAGCGATGGCAGGGTGGAAGCCGACTGCGGTTTCCCCCCACGCACCGCGGCGAGGTCGGCCTTGCAATGCTTGCAGCGCCCGGCGACGGGATGGATCAAACCGCCGCATTGGGGGCAGGCGATCCGCGCTTCAGGACCCATTCGTTTGACGAGCTTACAGCCTTGGACTAGCTTCCGTCCCGATATGGCTATCGAACGTACGTTCTCGATCATCAAGCCCGACGCAGTTGCCAAGAACGTGATCGGCGCGATCACGAGCAAATTCGAGGGTGCAGGTCTGCGCATCCTCGCGTCGAAGATGGTTCGCCTCACCGATGCGCAAGCCAAGGCGTTCTACGGCGTGCACAAGGACAAGCCGTTCTACGGCGACCTCGTGAAGTTCATGACCGAGGGCCCGGTGATCGTCCAGGTGCTCGAGGGCGAGAGCGCGATCACCAAGAACCGTGAAGTGATGGGCGCGACCAACCCGGAGAAGGCCGCCGCCGGCACCATCCGCAAGGAGTTCGCAACCAACATCGAGCGCAACGCCGTGCACGGCTCCGATGCTCCCGAGACAGCGCGCGAAGAGATCGCGTTCTTCTTCTCGGCCGCCGAGATGGCGTCGCTCGCTCGCTAGTTTCGCGGATGCCGCGGGAACGCGAGCTTCGCGAGTGCGAGCGCGCCCTGCTTCCACGGCACGCGATGCGTGACGCCGGCCTTGCCGAGCGTGCTCGCGTGCTCGCGATACCAGCGAAAGTTTCGAACCAGCGCCGCCTTGTTCGAGTAGCGCGGCGTCCAGCCGAGCTGCGCTCGCGCCTTCTCGATCGCGACGAACGAATCCTGGGTCACGGTCTCGTAGATCCAGGGATACAGCGGTGACAGCTTCGCGCGTTCGAGGCTGCGCAGCAGCCACAGCGCGGGCTTGATCGGCAGCGAACGCACGCGCCGAGCATGACCAGCGGCATCGAGCACTGCCTGAAAATCCTCGCGCAGCGTGGTGAACTCGCGGGCACCGAGATTGAACGTGTCGTTGGCGCGGGTCGCCGGTAGCGTGCCCGCGAGCACGCAAGCCCTGCACAGATCCTCGACGTCGAGGAGCTGGTAGCGATTCGCACCGGCGCCGAGGATCGGGAAGTCCCGGCCCTCGTTCGCCCACTCGTAGAGCAGCGCGAACACGCCGAGGCGCTCGGGCCCGACGAACGATTTCGGCCGGAAGATCGGCACCTCTCGGCCCTGTGTACGCGCGACGAGGCAGACGTGCTCTGCCTCGACCTTCGCTGCGCCGTAGGGGCCGACGCCGTGCATCGGATCCGCCTCGACGAGCGGATGGTGATCGGGCACGCCGTACACGGCGGTCGACGAGATGTGGACGACCCGGCGATCGCCCGTGGCCTCGAGCACGGTGCGCGTGCCCTCGACGTCGATCGACTGGATCTCGTCGGGCTCGTACAGCGGCAACGCCGCCGCGGCATGAACCACGACATCGCAGCCGGCGACTGCGCGCTCGACCGCCGCACGATCGCGAATGTCACCGGTGACCTCGGTGACTCGATCGCGCTCGGGGTACGAGAATGGCTCGCGATCGAGCGAGGTCACCTGATCGCCGCGCGCGAGCAGGTGCCGCACGAGGTTGATTCCGAGAAACCCGGAACCGCCGGTGACGAGCCAGCGCATGATCGCGGCGTACCACGGCTATCGGTCGGGCATCGCGCGTGATGGACGCGAACACCCCCCGACTAACCGTGAGTTATCCGATCACAGGAGCGGGCCGTGTCCGCCGCTGCCGTCGGGACAACCGTCGAGGTTGTCGCAGCCGTCGCCGTCGCCACCGCCGTCACCGCCGCCATCGCCACCGCCGCCACCATCACCATCGTCATACCCGCCACCGCCGTCACCACCGTCGCCGCCGTCGTCCTCTCCGCCATCTTCGCAGCCGTCGGGGCTATCGCATTCGCCGCAGAAGTTGACGCCATCGATCGATCGGGTGCCGTCCGGGACGTTCCACGACGTCGTGCCACCCGAGTACATCTGCGACTCGGCCTTGACGAGGAAGCTCATCGACGCGCCGTTCGAGACGGTCATCGAGAACCCGGTGTACTCGCCGGGGGCGCCGGGCTTGGCGACCCAGTCGTGAAGCAGGACGACGCGCGAGCCGAGGCGGACCAGGTGGTCCTCGCGGCCCAGGTTGCGGAGCTCGACCTCGCAGCAGTCGTTGACCGTCTCTGCCCGTTGTTCGAGCTCGGAGATGGAATCTGTCAGCGGGTCAGACGAGCAAGCAGAGGCCAAGAGCATGACGAATAGGGCGTTTCGCATGACCGGTCATTCAGCAACGGTCGTGCCGCGACGATGTAGCCGAAAGCCCGTGCTGGGGAGTGCAGACCTGGGACGAAACTGGACGGCTTTGGCCAGTGCAACCCCCAGACAACGAAGCCGTTCCGTCGTCTGTCAGTTGATCGCGTGTCAGTTAGATCTAGCGAGCAACGCGAGTAGCCACCCGATCCGCTACTGACGCCGAGTCAAACGCGGTCACTTCAAGCGGCCGGGCCCGTAC
>JACCYD010001480.1 GCA_013696695.1 Deltaproteobacteria bacterium
AAGACGCCCAGGAGTCCGATCAGCTTCAGGGATCGTTCTTCACGCACTACTTGATGTCCGGGCTGCGCGGCGCCGCCGATGACGACGGCGACCAGGTCGTCACGGTCGCCGAAGCGTTTCGCTACACGCGCGACCAGACGATCCTGGCGTCGAGCCGCACCCTCGGAGGCACCCAGCATCCGACGTTCCACTACGACCTGCGCGGCCGCGCCGAGATCTCGCTGTCCGAGCTCGGCGGTCGTGGTCGCGGCAAGCTCACACTCCCCGCCGATGCGACCTGGCTGATCGTTCGCGGCACCGATAACGTCGTCGGCGAGATCGTCGCGGGCGCACGCCGGCGCACGCTCAGCCTGCGTCCCGGCAAGTACATGATTCGCGGCCGCACGCGCGAAGCGTTGCTCGAGGGCACCGTCACGGTCGATGCGGATCGCGAGACGTCCGTCGATGCGAGCAAGCTCACGCGCTCGACCTACGCGCGCCTCGTGCGTAAAGGTCGTGGCGAGCTGCTGCGCTACGTCGGTGGTCCGCTTGTCGGGCCGATCATCCAGACACCGATCATCGACGGCGCCTCGCCGTGCCTCGGAGTCCTCGCGGGCTGGAGCTTCGTGCGCTCCGACCTCACGCTGTCGCCGCGGCTCGCCGGGTGTCGCGGCGAGCTGTCGAATCGCACGCTCGACGCGACCACCGACATTCTCGCGCTCGACCTCCGCGTCGCCAAGGCCTGGGACTTCTCGCGGGCGACCGTCGACCTCGGCATCACCATGGGTGGCGAGCTGTTGCACGAGCGCTTCGTCACGCGGGGGATTGCACCGGCGCGAACTTCGATCGCGGGCCACGTCGATGCGGGCGCGGCGATCGCGTTTCCGATCTTCTCGCGTGGCTATCTCCACGCAGAGATCGCTGCGCAGACGCACTTCTTCTCCGTCGAGACCCAGGCGGGCGACAAGTCGATGACGGCGCGGTTCGCGTTGCGTGGCCTGTTCGCGATCGGCGCGTGGCTGTGAACGACTGATGCCTCAGTCGAAGCCGAGCTCGTCGTCGAGCGCGGTCCAGTCGATCAGCTCGGGAAGCTCCTCGACCACGGCGAGGTGACGCGTGCGAAGTTCCCGGCGGCTTGCAGCGGGATCTGCGAAACGCACCAGTGTGCGGAGCCGGGTGGCCGCTGCCTGCTGAGCGAACGCATCGAGCGTGAAGCCGAGCGCGTCGGCGACGACCTCGACCAGGTTCGCGTCGAACGCCTTGCGGAGCGCTTCGATCAGCACGCGGGCGGCGCGCCGCGGACTGCCCGCATCGTCGAGCTTCTCGGCGGCTCGCAACAACGCACGCGTGTACGCGCCGGGCACCCGGAGCAACACGGGCTTGAGCGGATCGGCAAGCTCGGGCTGCGTGGCGAGGCGCACGATCTCGAGAGCGAGATCGCGGCCGAGCTCGTCGATCGAGGTGGCGAGAGAGATCAGATCTGCGGGTTGATCGAGGGTCGCGATCTGCTGCTCGAGCGACGCGAGCGTCGTCGACTGGAGCGGTTCGCTGACGTACGCCATGGCCAGACGGTGCCGCGCGGACGGGCCTCGGTTCAAGAGTTTCTGGTATCCGAACGGGGAGGCCTGCAGCGCGCGACGCCCTCCGGTGGTATGGGGAGCCCGTGACCCAGTCCAGGTTGGAGCTGCACCGCCCGCGGACCGGTGTCCGCGTGCGCGGTGCGCGCGAGAACAACCTGAAGAACGTCGACGTCGAGATCCCGCGCGATGCGCTCGTCGTGTTCACCGGCGTCTCGGGCTCGGGCAAGTCCTCACTCGCGTTCGGCACCCTGTACGCCGAGGCGCAGCGCCGCTACCTCGAGTCGGTGTCGCCGTACGCGCGGCGGCTGTTCGATCAGATGCCGGTGCCCGACGTCGACGAGATCGACGGTCTCCCCCCGGCGGTGGCGCTGCAGCAGCAACGCGGCACGCCGACGACGCGGTCCTCCGTCGGTAGCGTGACGACGCTGTCGAATCTGATCCGCATGCTGTACTCGCGCGCCGGCACGTACCCGCGCAACCAGCCGCTGCTCTACGCCGAGGCGTTCTCTCCGAATACCCCCGAGGGCGCGTGTCCGACGTGTCACGGCCTCGGCCGCGTCTACGAAGTCACCGAGCGCTCGATGGTGCCGGACGATTCGCTGACGATCCGCGAGCGCGCGATCGCTGCGTGGCCGCAGGCGTGGGGAGGTCAGAATCAGCGCGACATCCTGGTGACGCTGGGCATCGATGTCGATCGCCCGTGGCGCGAGCTGCCGAAGAAGCTGCGCACCTGGATCCTGTTCACCGAGGAGCAGCCCACCGTGCCCGTCCATGCCGGGCTGACGCCCGCGGAGACCAAGCGGGCGCTCAAGCGGAAGGACGAGCCCAGCTACATGGGCACGTTCACGAGCGCGAAGCGGCACGTGCTCGGGACGTTTTCGAACACGCAGAGCGCGTCGATGAAGAAGCGCGTGCAGCAGTTCATGATCGGTAGCGACTGCGCCACCTGCCACGGCAAGCGACTGCGTCGCGAGTCGTTGTCGGTCACGTTCGCAGGGCTCGACATCACCGAGCTGTCGCGATTGCCGCTCGAGCGACTCGCCGCGCTGTTCCGTCCATATGCCGATGGTAAGACCACACGGGACGCGAACCATCCCGAGCGCGTGATGGTGATGCAGCGGATCGCCGAGGATCTGGTCGCGCGGCTTGCCGTGCTGCTCGATCTCGGGCTCGGCTATCTGTCGCTCGAGCGGAGCACGCCGACGCTGTCTCCCGGAGAGCTGCAGCGGCTTCGTCTCGCGACGCAGGTGCACTCGAATCTGTTCGGCGTCGTCTACGTGCTCGACGAACCGTCCGCCGGCCTGCATCCCGCAGACACCGAGGCGCTGCTCGCCGCGCTCGATCGCCTCAAGGCCTCGGGCAACAGCTTGTTCGTCGTCGAGCACGAGCTCGACGTGATCCGCCACGCCGATTGGATCGTCGATGTCGGCCCGGCCGGCGGCGAGCTCGGCGGCCAGGTGCTCTACAGCGGTCCGCCCGCCGGGCTCGCCGACATCGAGGCCTCGCAGACGCGCCGTCACCTGTTCGAGCAACCTCCGTTGCCGAGCCGCCTGCCGCGTGCACCTGCCGGATGGCTGCGGCTCGCCGGGGTCACGCGAAATAACCTCGACGGCCTCGACATCGCGTTCCCGCTCGGCCTGTGCACGAGCGTCACCGGTGTCTCGGGCTCCGGGAAATCGAGCCTCGTCAGCCAGGCTCTGGTCGAGCTGGTCGCGGCGCGGCTCGGTCACGCGGTAGAGGCGATCGAGGACGAGGCCGACGAGCTCGAGCGCACCGCGGCGATTCCCGTCGGTGGGCGAATCACCGAGGGTGTCGATCAGATCAAGCGGCTCGTCGTCGTCGATCAGAAGCCGATCGGGCGTACGCCTCGCTCGAACCTCGCGA
>JACCYD010001483.1 GCA_013696695.1 Deltaproteobacteria bacterium
CCCTTCGAGCGCTCGATCAGATCGCGCAGGATCTCGACCGACACCTCGCGCGCGGGCTCTGCAAGGACGGCCAGGAATGTCTCGACGGCGCCCGTCGCGCGCTCGGCCGCGGCATCCGGCATGCCCAGCACCATCGCGATCGCGCGAATCGCTGCGGATCGCGCCACCGCGTTGTCCATCGCTCGCGCGCGCGTCAGCGTCACTGCGGCATCCCGGATCCCGGAGGTCTTGCCGGTGACCAGGAGCGCGATCAAGTACGGATCTTTGAGTGCCGCATCCGGCTGGTCCAGCACCCACTCGACCACCCAGGCATGCGCATCGTCGAGCTCGCTTGCGAGCGCGCCCGATGCGAGCGACATCGACATCGGTCGTTCGCGCGCGATCTCGAACGCGAAGCGCTGCGCGAGCGCGTGCCCCGAACCCAGTGCGCGGCTCAGCTCCTCGTCCGGCAGCTTGTCGAGATACGTTCGGTTCGCACGCAACGCGCGCGTCGCGTGCTCGAGCACGGGCTTCGCGCGACCGTCGCGAACGAGTCGCCACGACGCATCCGGTGCTGCATCCCAGAGCTCGGCGAAGCGCTCCTCGCGCACCGCCGGCACGGGATCGCCCGGGCGATAGCTCGTGGTGCAACGCCACGCCGATCTCGCGTAGTTCGCACGCTCGTAGCGCGGACTCTGGCCGTACAGCACATCGTTCAGCACGTGGTAACGCGCGAAGGCGTCGTACCAGTGACTCGTGTGCTTGCCGCCGTGGCGGGGCGCCTGGGCGTCCGCGTCGGAGTAGGCAAGCAGCATCTCCGTCGCCATCGCCACGTAGTGCGGCGAGTCGGCGCGGCCGAGCCGTCGCAACACCCGCGCGACGCGACGCCGGAAGTACGCACGCGTCTGTGCACCGAATGGCCCCGACGTGTAGCGACTGCCGTTCCATTGCGGGGGACCGCTGACGTGACCATCGATCTTGCGCGCGATCGCGGCGAACAGCTCGCCATCGCGACGCAGCTCCGCGAGCCGGAGCAGCGTGCGCATGAGCCCCGCCTCGCCGATCACGGTCAGGTTGGCGACGCGCACCACCGCGAACACCGCGGTGCGCGCTGCCGCGGTGTCGAGCAGGAACAGCGCGACGATCGGATCGCGCGCGCCGATCGGACTACTCGACAACAGCGCTTCGACACCGCGCGCGAGCTCCGATCCGTTGTTCAGTGCCCCCGCGAGCCCGGACGGCAACAGCGCTTTTGCGATCGCCGCCGCACGATCCGGCGCGATCCGTACGATCGCGAGTCGAGCGAGCTCGCGCACGTTGCGCTCGGTGCGCGGCTCCGCGATCAGCTGCTCGAGGCGCTCGATCGACGCCGGTGTTCCACAGCGCACCAGTGCCGACACCACGGCGTGCTGCCAGCGGCCCTCGGTCTCCGACCATCGGAGCGCCAGCGGTTGGCTCCACCGATAGCGACCCTGCCGTGGTTTCGGCGGAGCGCCGAACTTGCGATCGAGCAAGCGGCGCAATGCAGGTTCGGCCGCGACAAGGTCGAGATCGGCGACGCGCCACATGGCCGGACCGAGGTGCTCGGCCGACAGCCCCTCCTCCACGATGTCCAGCGCCTCCTGGCCTGCCACGATCGGGTCCACCACGGGCGCAGCCTACATCGCGTGCGCCGCTACTTGGCGATCGCGCCGATGATTCCGGCTTGCCGCTCGCGCGGAATCCGGACGATCTCGACCTTCCCTGCGAGCTGATCGATTCGTGCGGCCACCGCCGCCGTGATCGGCTCGACGAGCTCCAGCCGATCCGCAGGAAGCAGACTCTGGTACTCGCAGATCGCTGTCGCCCACGGCCCCGCGACGCGGATGATCACGCGGTTGTCCTCGCGTCGCGCCCGGATCGAGCCTCGGCCCTCGACATCTTCCCTCGTGCACCCGACGAGGCGTGCGTGCGGCGCGATCACGAGCTCGATCGACCGGCGAAAGTTTCGCCAGAACGCGAGTGTTGCGGTGACCTCACCGACGACGGTCAGCGTCGTCAGCCGCGCTGCGATCGGCGAACGCATGACGTACGTCACCTCCTCGAGCCGGCACGCGATCGAACGAAGTGTCTCGAAGCGTGCGCACGCCGGCAACACGACATCCTCGAACCTCGCGCCCACGGCATAGATATTCGGACACGCAATGTGAACGAGGCGTGCATGCGTCCGCTCGAGCCCACGGATCACGGCAAGATCGAAGACCTCGATCCGCCGCAGCGCCGTCATCGCGGGGCTCGCGATCAGCTCGGCATAGCGCTCGCCCGTACTCTCGCCGGGAATCAAATCCTCGACGGTCCCCAGGAGCGGATGCTCGACAATGCTCTCCCATCGCGCCGCGCCTGCTCCCTCCGGACCTGCGAGCTCGAGCCGCGTCAGGAACCCGCGCCGCAGCTCGGCGCGATACGCGATCTCGTGTAGAGGGCCAAGCCAGCTGCGGCCGTGATCGCGCACCAGCTCTTCGATCCGCGCATCGCCCTCGTCGGTTCCGCGTCCCGCCGCGACCGCGAGCTGCAGCGCGATCAGCTCTCCTCGCGGATCACCCCGCGCCTGCAACAGATCGGCGAGGACGGCGCGAGGCTCGTCGTCGTCTGGATTCGCGTAGATAGAGTGCTCGAGGGCCGCCAGATCCGCAGTCCTTACCGGCGGCGCGAAGTGTGCGAGCTCATTCTCCGTCGGCGGCCGCACCGGTTGTTTCGCGATCTCGACCCTCACTTGCGACACCAGGTCCTCGATGCCTCCGATGGCTCCCAGCTTGTCGAGCTGCAGCGAGAGCTCGTGGTCAACGCGCGGATCGGGACCGGCGGCGAGCAACGCGGTCAGTCGCGCGCGCACTGCGTTGCTGCCGGGCAGCTTGTCGGCAATGTGGCGCGCCGCCCAGCCGCGATGGACGTCGTCGGCGGCCGCGGCCAGCCACGCGGCATGAAACGTCCGGTGGAGCTTCGGCGCCGGTGGTTCCCAGCCGCGCGAAAGT
>JACCYD010001325.1 GCA_013696695.1 Deltaproteobacteria bacterium
TTGTTGCCGCAGTTGGTGAGCAGCGAGAGCGAGGCATCGCCGCTGACGGTGCCGCCGACAAGACCGCTGTTGCTGCCGGTGAGCACGCCGGTGATATCGCCACCGGAGTTGGTGTCGATGTCGTTCGAGCACGCCCACGAGCCGTTGAACCGGAGGATCTGGTTCGCGCCGCAGGTGGTGAGCAGCGAGAGCGAGACGTCGCCGGTGGCGCCGCCACCCGAGAGGCCGCCGGCCGCGCCGATGTTGACCGCGGTGATGTCGCCACCGGAGTTGGCGTCGGCTGCGCAGGTCCACACCGCGCCCTGGAACTTGAGGACCTCGTTCTGGCCGCAGTTGACGAGCGCCAGCGTGACGTTGCCCGACGAGCCGCCGCCGGTCAGGCCGTTGCCCGCCGCGACGTCGGTGATGTCGCCGCTACCGGAGAGATCCGGTGCGCACGCGACGGTGCCGTCGTCGTTGACACCGATGATGAAGTTGCCGGTGGCGCAGCTGTTGGTGATCTTCTTTTGTAGTTGATCGAGCCCGACGCCGCCGAGCGTGGCGGCATTCGCGGCCTCGCTGGCGCGCACGGAATAGGGAACGCTGCCGAGTCCGACGCGCGGCTCCATCGCGACCTCGTCGAGCGTGACCTCGAGGAACAGCTTCTTGCCGTCGAAGATCGTCGCGTTCAGCGGCTCGGTGGCGCCGAGATCGACGAACAACAGGCCGTCTTCGACCTCGGCGTCGACGGTCTCGGTCCACAGCGGAACGCCGCCGGCTTCGACATCGAACAGCCGGAACACCACGCGATGCTCGCCGGTCAGCTCGCTGCCGGTCTTGTCGTCGACCAGGCGCGCCGTGAACGAGATCGTCGACGGCACTTCGGCGTGTGCCGTGGAAACCGAGAGCGCGAGCAACGCCGCGATCGCGAGGCGCTTCATCGCACCACCGGCGCCGCAGGCTTGGCGGTGACACCGCCACCACGGATCGGTCGCTGCGTGAACGTGCGGCCGACCTCGACATCCATGCGGACGCCACCACCGCGCAAGCGCGCTGCCCCTGGGACGATTTCCTGCGCCGGCTTCGCGGGTGCCTCGGAGTCATTCGCCGACGCGCATGCGCCGAGGGCTAAGAGCAAACAGAGCTTCCTCATCGCGCGGAGCTATAACCCGAGTCCGACGGGAATGTTTGTGATTTCAGTCGCGCGCCCCGACCGAGGCGCCAAAAGTAATCTCGTCACCGGGCGCCCACAGCACGGGTGTCAGGCCAACGTCGACCTTGTTGCCCTCGGCGTCGAGCTCGACTTCCTTCTGGATGGTGACCGGCGTGTCGGAGTGGTCGCGCACCATCCAGAACAAGTCGATGATGTCCTGGGAGGCCATCCGCACGCAGCCGTGCGAAACGTATCCGCGAATCAGCTGCTGGGTGATCGGGCCGTGGAGGCCGTAGGTGTTGGCGCCGTCCGAGTTTTCGGCCGTCAGGCGGTAGAACGGGAAGCCGGCGAAGTGCGCCGGGTTGGTGCGGCGGGACGCGTACCACCAGCCGTCCTTGGGGTCGTCGCCCGAGGCAAAGTGCCCGGTCGGGGTGATCGACCGGCCGCTGCTGCCCTTGACCCCGACGCCTGCCGGGTAGACCGCCGAAAAGCCCGACTCGCGGTCGAACAGGTGCACGGTGAGCCCGTCGAGCGAGACGATGATCTCGGGGTTGACCAGGTCGGGGAGGTCGGTCGGGATCGTGTAGCGAGGCGCGTCCGACTTGCCGTCGTCCATCGGGGCGTTCGGATTTTCGGCGTCGAAGTCGACACCCTCGAACGAGCCCTCTTCGGGATCGTCCTGAGTCGCCGACGCACAACCGACAGTCAGGATCGCGATCGAATAAGCCAGGATTCGCAGCATGTTCACGAGCCCGCGGAGCACGCAGCGTGCCGGACGAGGGCCCAGGAAGATCGAAGACATCGACGATGCCGCGACGGAACCTCGAGTTGCCTGGAAGCCGCGACCGTGCAGCGCGTTGCACGATCGCCGAGGCGTGCCCACGGCCGTTCGCACTACGACCGGCGAACTGGCTGGTCGGCGAACGGCCCGACCATGACCGGAACCTCGTCGCGCTGCGGCTCGCGCTGTGGAGCTCGCTCGTCCTCGGTCACGGGCTCGATCCGC
>JACCYD010001329.1 GCA_013696695.1 Deltaproteobacteria bacterium
GCTCAGCGTCGGCTTCTTGCCGCCGACGACGATTCGCCCGCTCGGCTGCACGATGCGGCCACGCACCTCGAGATCCGTCATCGCCGCCTCTGCGCTGTCCGCGGTCTGCGGAGGCGGCGTCGCCGGCGAGCACCGCACGAGTCGCACGGTTGGCCGCTCGCGCGAGATCGGCGTCGCGCCGCGGTTACCACACGCGACAACCGCCAGGACGACGAGCAGGCGAACGAACAAGCTGGTCGAGACTACCGCTTCATCCGACCGCCGCACAGACCCACCGAGGCGCCGACGATGGCGCGGTCCGGTTGGTTGAAGTGGACGTCCCAGGTGGCCGACCCCGAGAAACACACGCCGCGGCCAAACGGGGCGATGCCGATGTCGAGGGTGGGAGAGAACGCCGACAGGGTCGTCTGGTCCTCCCCGACGCGCTTCCACGAGAGCAGGTCGAACATCAGCTTGCCGAACACCGTCGAGCGGCCGGCCGGCAGCGCGACCATCCAGCCGCTCTGGATCGAGCTGGTGACGCCTTCACCGAGCTGCCGGACCGTGAAGCCATAGGCGTTCGGGATCGCGGCATCGCGGACGGCCGCACCGACGTAGCCGCGCAGCTCGACGCCGGTGATCTGATCGCTCTCACCCGGCGTGAGCATCCGCGGGACGATGAAGTCCGCCTGCTCGGGCGCGATCACCGCCGAGGTGGTGAGGCCACCCGTCACCGGCGACGATTTGGACTTACCGCCGAAACACGCAGTGACCGCGAGAAGCAGGAGGAGGCATCGCATGGCCGCAACCATGGCAATTGCCGGACCGCGATGCCGTGGCAAGCCGCGGCATTCACGTGTTCTTCACGCGTCGCTGATGCCCTTCACTTCCCTTTCCACACGGGTGGCCGCTTGCCGAGGAAGGCGGCGATGCCTTCGGCGGCGTCTTCGAGTGCGAGCACCCGCGAGAGCTCGGCCTGCAGGTAGCGCAGCTGCGGCTCGAACTCCATGTCCTGCGAGCGATAGAACGCCTTGAGGCCGAGCGCGATCGCGGCCGGGCTCCGGGCGGCGATCTGCGACGCGAGCTTGAGCGTCTCCCCCTCGAGCTCGGCTGCCGGCACCACGCGATTGACCAGTCCCGCGGCGAGCGCTTCGGCGGCCGTCATCTTCGCGCCGGTCAGCATCATCTCGAGCGCGCGCTTGCGCCCGACACTTCGCGTGATCTCCGCGGTGATCATCATCGGCCACAAGCCGACGCTGATCTCGGTCGTCCCGAACGTGGCGGCATCGGAGGCAACCACGAGATCGCACGCGACCATCAGGCCGAGCCCACCCGCAAGCGCGTGCCCGTTGACCATTGCGATGATCGGCTTGCCGAGCTCGTGCATCGTGACGAACAGCTCGACGAGCGATGCGGGTGGCACACCCTCCTGGCTCTGGGACTGCATCGCGGCGAGGTCACCACCCGCCGAGAACACGGTACCGGCGCCGGTGAGCACCACGACGCGGGTCTCCCTGGCGGCCTTGATGCGCGCGAGCGCGTGCACCAGCTCGCCGCACGTCGCGGGACCGATCGGATTGCGCTTGTCGGGGCGGTTCAACGTCAGGCGCGCGATCGGGCCTTGATCGTCGTGCAGGATCGTCGTGTACGTCGCGTCGGAATCCGCCATGGCCGCTGTGTATCATGCGTGCGATGTCGTCGCGGCTTCTGCTGATCGCTGCGCTCGCGCTGGCCGTGGCGCTCGGCATCCTGTGGTACGCGCGTCGCGACGACATCCAGCCACTCGCCAGTACGCCGGTCGATGCGCTCGCGGTCGAGCACCGCGAGCCGGTCACGACATCGCGGGTCCGCCGCCTGACACCCGCCCAGCGCCAGGAGCTCGCGAACCAGATCGCGCGCGCGACGGCGCTCCGCATCGCGCGCAAGTCGAGCTCGCACGAGCCGATCGATCTCGGTCGCATGCCGGCGCTCGCACACGAGAGCGCGGATCCGGCGGTCCGCAAGTTCAACGACCGCGCGCTCGAGGAGCTCGGCGGCACGCAGACCTATCTCGCCGAGTGCTACGACAAGTACCGCAAGGCCCTGCCGGCCAAGCTGACCGTGTTCACCAAGGTGACGATCGTCACCGACCCCGACATCGGCGCGTACGTCGACGCCGAGGCGCTGACCGATGCCGACGGCAAGCCGCTCCCCGCCGACTTCGACTCCTGCATCCGCGACATGCTCCAGACCTTCGCGCTGCCGCCGCTGCCGCCGACCGAGCACGACCAGTTCCTGCTGGCCTTCCAGCTGTCGTTTCGCGACGACGACTGATACGCTCGGAGCGTGAATCGCTGGGCGTTCGCGCTGGCCTTGGCAACGGCCACACCTGCCGCTGCCGACGTCAACGACATCGTGCTCAGCCGGCTCGCGACGCCGCAGGGCGACGGCACGTTCGTCGCGCAGAACGCCGATCTTCGCTCGCTGTCGTCGCAGCTCGGCGTCGTGCTCGCACCGCGGCTCAGTACGCCCGCCGACACGCTCGGCTTCGGTGGTTTCCAGCTCACCGTCGATTACGCCACCACCACGATCGATCCGAACGCCGCGTACTGGCGCGCGCGCGAAGGCAGCCCCGATCCCACAGGTGCCGGCGGTGCGGCGCATGGCCCGACCTCGCTGAACACGATCGGGTTGTTCGCGCGCAAGGGCCTGTGGTTCCCGGTCCCCGCCTTCGAGGTCGGCGCCGGCGCGATCCACCTCGTCGACTCGCAGATCTGGACGGGTCAGCTGTACGCGAAGATCGCCCTCCACGAGGGCTACCACCGCTGGTGGTATCTCCCGAGCTTCGCGGTGCGCGGCGGCGTCTCGCGCATGATGCAGCAGCGCGAGCTCGACTTGACGGTCGCGTCGCTCGACGCCACTGCCTCGATGCACTTCGGGGTCGGCGGCACCTGGCGCTTCGATCCCTATCTCGGCTGGAACGCGCTGCTGATCGTCCCGCGCTCCGAGGTCATCGACCCGACGCCCAACATCGATTCACTCGTGCCCGGCAACGAGGCCGACAACACCTTGAACTTCGTGTTCAGAGATCAGGATTACATCGTCCGCCAGCGCCTCGTCGTCGGCGCGAAGGTCCAATACTACATCTTCCAGATGACGATCGAAGCGGCGTTCGCCGCGGCGGGCAGCTCGCTCGACGATCGCGGCGGCGTCGTCGATCAGTGCATGCCGAATTCGACCACGACCAACTGTGACGCGAAGGACGCTGCGAAGTCGCAGCGCACGCTGTCGGTGTCGGCCGGCCTCGACTTCTAGTTTTACTGCACTTGCAAGGTCGCGGTCGTGGCCTTGACGCTGAGGATCGGGCTACCGCTCGTTTCGAAGGTGCCGTCCTTAGTCACGATGCGCATTCGGCCAACAGAACCTCCTCCACCACCCCAGAACGTCCCGCATCCGCCCGCGCAGCTCTGGGTCTGGGGATTACAACCATTCCCGGGCGCCAGAGTGCCTGTGCCGCCGTTCCCGGCGAAGGTAACGGAGCAAGTGGTTGCGACTGCGGGCGACGTCGTGGTCGTTGCATCTGGCCCGCTCATCCCGCATCCACCTCCGGCACCGCCGTTAGCGGCAACACCCGCAACCGGTCCGGAGATCGAGAATTCTGGTGATTCGACGATCAACAAACCACCAGAGCCGCCACCCGTCGAGACTTGCCCACCCCCTGCACCGACATCCACAAGCCCCTCACCACTCAACACGACGCGCGTCATCGAGACCAACTGGACGGCGCCGCCGCCGCCTCCTCCGCGAGCCACGATCGAGACTCCATTCTCGCTCCGCTGCATTCCACCCGAACAACCTCCTGCAAGCGGACTAAAGGCCGTGAGGACTCCGCCGCGATTCGGCGCGTTTGCTCCACCCTGCCCCCCAACTTCGTGGTGCCCTGCTCCACCTGTCCCGGCCGCTTGCGCTGCGCATGAAGCACCGCTCCCGAACTGCGTGCTGTCACCGCCATTGCATGCACCCGATGGCCGAGCACCCGGGCCTCCAACGAACCCGCTCGCTCTTGCCGTGATCTTACCGTTCACCGCGATCGTTCCTGGCGCAACGAAAGCGACGGAGTTGAGGCCTGTGACGACGACGTCGTCGATCGTGAAAGACTTGCCTTCGAGAACGAGAATCGGCGAGGCACCCGCCTGATTCACGGTTGCCGCCTTTACTGGAATCGCTGTTCCTCCAGCATCCTGGACCAAGCCTAGATCCGTAT
>JACCYD010001359.1 GCA_013696695.1 Deltaproteobacteria bacterium
ATACGCCGTGGTCTTCACCTTCTTCGCGTGTGAGTGGAGCTCGCAGGCGCCGCCATCCGCGGCGACCACGAGGTCGAAGGGCCCGCAGCGCTCGCCATCGTCGAGTACCAGCCAGCGCCCGTCGGCATCGGTGCTGGTCGACGATACGTGCGTGCCGAGGCGCAGCGTCGCACCCGACCCACGCATCGCAGCGAACAACGTGGTGAACAGATTTCCGCGATGCGTGCCGAGCCCGCGCAAGCCGTGATGGATCTCCGCGTACGGCAGATCGACCATGGGTTTGCCGTTTGATCGGATGCAGGTGAGCCGCTCGATCGGCGCGCCGCGCGCGACCACTTCCTCGAGGAGCCCCATGCGTTGGAGCGCGGCCTGCCCGGTGGGCTGCAGCGTGATCCCGGCGCCGACCGGCTTCGGGTCCTCGATGCGCTCGAACACCGTCACCCGGTGACCGGCGCGCGCGAGGAGTGTGGCAGCCGCCCCACCGGCAGTTCCCGCCCCGACGACGGCGATGGTCAGTGGTTCCATGCCCCTCTCGTTTTCTCTCGACGAGCATTGACGCACAAGCCGGCGAGCCACTACTCCACGACCATGAAGCTCGCTGGTAGCGCTCTCGCAGTTCTCGCCCTGGTCGCGGCCGCGGCACCCGCTCGGGCGAAGGGGCTGACGATCGACGACATGCTCGCCATGCAGCGCGTCGGTGCGCCCGTGGTGTCCCCGGATGGCAAGTGGGTCGCGTTCGCGGTGCGCGAGACCGACGTCGACGCGAATCGCGGCCGCTTCGATCTGTGGATGGTCGGCATCGACGGCCTCCATCATCGACGGCTGACGTCGCATCCGGAGAACGACACCGATCCGGCGTGGTCTGCCGATGGCAAGTGGATCTATTTCATGTCGTCGCGCTCGGGCAGCTCGCAGGTGTGGCGGATCGCCGTCGCCGGCGGCGAGGCCGAGCAGGTGACGAAGGTCGATGCCGACCTCAACGGCTTCAAGCTGTTCGCCGACGGCAAGCGGATGGTCGTCGCGATCGACGTCTGGCCACAGGCGAAGACGCTCGCCGACTCGAACAAGCTCGACGTGGAAAAAGCCAAGTCGAAGGTCAAGGCGCGGATCTACGACCAGCTGCTGATGCGCCACTGGGATCAGTGGGAGGACGGCAAGTACTCGCACCTGTTCGCGTGGAGCGCGGATAAGCCAGCCGAGGTGAAAGACCTGACGCCGGGCCAGACCACAGATTCGCCGACGCATCCGTTCGGTGGCATGGAAGAGGTCTCGATCTCGCCCGACGGCCGCACGATGGCGTTCGTGTCGCGCACCGGCGGCAGGACCACGGCGTGGAACACCAACACCGAGGTGTTCACCGTGGGGACGGCAGGCGGCGCACCGGCGCTGCTCACCACGAACAAGGGCTACGACTTCGAGCCCTCGTTCTCGCCCGACGGCAAGTCGGTCGCGGTGCGGATGATGACGCGTGCCGGCTTCGAGGCCGATCGCGAGAAGCTCGGCATCTACACCCTTGCGACCAGGAAGCTGCGCATCTTGACCGAGGCGTGGGATCGCTCGGTGAGCGAGATCGCGTGGGCCCCCGACGGCAAGACGATCTACACGTCAACCGACAACGTCGGCAACCACTCGCTGTTCGCGATCGATGTCGCCACCGGCAAGGAGAAGCTGCTCGTCGACAAGGGCACCAACTCGAGCCCGCGCGTCGCCGGCGATCGCCTGGTGTTCGCACGCGACACGCTGAGAATGCCGGTCGAGTTGTTCACGACGAAGCTCGACGGTAGCGACCTGCGCCAGATCACGCACTTCAACGACGAGCGCGTGAAGAAGATCGAGTGGGGCGCCTACGAGCAGTTCAACTTCAAGGGCGCGAAGGGCGAGACCGTGTACGGCTACGCGATGAAGCCGGCCGGCTATCGCGCGGGCCAAGGGAAGGTGCCGATCGCGTTCGTCATCCACGGCAGTCCGCAGGGCAGCTTCGGCGATCACTTCCACTACCGGTGGA
>JACCYD010001391.1 GCA_013696695.1 Deltaproteobacteria bacterium
CTGTTGCGGTGGCCCGGACATCGGCGCCATCGCGGGCTGCACCGGCGGCTGAAACCCCGGCGGCGACTGGAATCCCGGCGGCGATTGGAACCCCGGCGCGTTCGGTGGCTGGAACCCCGACGACGCCGGCGCTGACGATGCGGTCTGGGGTCTCGGCATGCCGGGCCCCACCATCGGTGGCGGGGGCAACTGCGGCGGTTGCGGCGTCACGCTCGGCTGCTCGTCGATCGTCGACTCATCCGATCGGCCACGCGGCGACGGCACTTGTTGCGGCGGCCAGTTCTGTGGCGGCAAGCCGGGCACACCGGCGCGCTCGTGCACCGTCCCTGGGCTCGTGAACTGGGAGGGCGGTGGCGTCTGCTGGCGCGGGCGCGAACCGGCCGGCATCGGTGGTGGTTGCGTCACCGGGCGCGGCAACGCGACGCGTTCGGGCATCGGCGTCCTGCTGGCTCTCGGCGCGACCAGCCGCGTGCTCTCGTCGGAGTCGTAGTGCTCGTCGAGTTGATCGCCGGCGCGGAGTGGCGGACGCGACACCGTGGGCTCGTCGGTGGGACGCCGGTTGCGCGGATTCGCGGGCGCGACGCCGGGCAGGCGCGGCGGCTTCGGCGGATCGATCTGCGCGCTATCGCGGCGGCCCGAACGCAGCACGCGCATCTGATCGCCCGACAGCTGCGCCTGGCGTGTCTCCTCTTCCTCGAACCGATCGATCACCATCCGCGCCTTGGCGACGCTCGCGCCGTCCTTGTCGCGCATCGCGAAATCGTCGGCGGTCCGGATCCGGATCACGGTGGCTTCGCTTGGCTCGGTGCCATCGAAGCCGCTGGTGTTGTGGCCCGAGCTGCGCGGCAGTTGCTGCGCGATCATCTGCGCGCTCTGGCGCTGCACTTCATCGGCGGTGTCGATGATCTTCGCGAGCTCGCTCGCCGGATCGCCGACCGTGACCTCGAGCGAATACCTCATCGAGCGCAGCTGCGCACCGAACTGTCCGGCCGTCGGACGATTCTTGATGTCGCGCGCGAGCGCCGTCATCAGCAGTTGATCGATCTCCGGGCCGAGCCGGTTATCGACCTCCGACGGCTTCGTCACCTTGGCCTCGCGCACGGCGCGCAGCGCCTCGAGATCGCCGAGCCCCGAGAACAACCGCCGGTTCGTGATCATCTCCCACAGCAGCACGCCGATCGAGAACACGTCGCTGCGTGGATCGACGTGCTCGTTGCGCGCCTGCTCGGGCGAGATGTACGCGAACTTGCCGCGCACCGCCCCGTGACCGGTCTGTTCCTGTTCGGCGCGCTTGGCGATCCCGAAGTCGGTGAGCTTGACCTCGCCGGCGCGCGACAACAACACGTTCGATGGCGACACGTCGCGATGCACGAGTGACATCGGCTTGCCGTCGGGAGCCTTCGCCGTGTGGGCGTGCTCCAGCGCCTCGCAGACCTCCGCGCCGATGTGCAGCGCGAGGTCGAACGGCATCCGGCCGCGGCGCACCTCGAGGCCGGTCTGGACGGCGCGCAGATCCTTACCGTCGACGTACTCCATGACGAGGAAGTACTGACCGTCGTCGCCGAGCCCGACGTCGAAGATCTGCACGATGTTGCGGTGCTTGAGCAGGCTCAGCACCTTCGCCTCGGCGATCAGCAGCTCGACGAACCGGCGATCCTGCGAGAGGTGCGGCAGGATGCGTTTGATCGCGACGGGCTTCTCGAAGCCGCCGGCGGCCACGGCCTTGCCGCGGAAGATCTCCGCCATGCCGCCGACGCCGATCCGGTCGAGCAGCTCGTACCGTGTCACGTAGCGTCGATCCTAGCACGCCCACATGGCGCCCTGTCGACGGGAGTACGATGCGAAGCGTGAAGGAAATCGGCTCTCTCCTCGACGCCGCGATCGCACGCGGAGTCGGCTCGGCGGCCGCACTCTCCATCGGAGACGCCGGCCTCGAGGTCGAGCGGATGTTCCACGGCCACGTCCAGCGCGTGCCCTCGCTCGGCCCTCCGATCGACGAGGCTTCCCTGTTCGACCTCGCCTCGCTCACCAAGCCGATGTGCACCGTCGCGTGCGTCATGGTGCTGGTCGGCGACGGCGCTCTCGATCTCGACGCGCCGATCTCGCGCTGGCTCCCCGACGCCGCGAGCACCGGCACCGTGCGCCACCTGCTCGGCCACGCGTCGGGCTGCATCGCGCACGTCGAGTTCTTCCGTGCGCTCGCCGTCGGCGCTCACCCGGATCGCCGCAGCGAGCTGCTGTCACTCGCAGCGCGGACGCCCGCGAACCCGCCAGGCATCACCACCGTCTACACCGATCTCGGCTTCATCCAGCTCGGCGCGATCGTCGAACGCGCGGCGGGCATGCCGCTCGAGCAAGCGTTCGTAGAGCTGGT
>JACCYD010001411.1 GCA_013696695.1 Deltaproteobacteria bacterium
TCCACCCGAGCGACGAACGCTACAAGCACCTCCACGGCAAGCTGGTGACGCTGCCGCTGACCGGGCGGACGATTCCGATCGTGCCGGTCGAGATCAAGCTGCGCGGCAAGGTGTTCCCGGATCCCGAGTTCGGGACCGGCGCGGTCAAGGTGACGCCGGCGCACGATCCGAACGACTACCTGGTGTCCCAGGCCGCGAACCTGCCGATCATCGAGGTCATCGATCGCAAGGCGAAGATGATCGCGCCGGCGCCCGCGAAGTACGTCGGCATGACGGTCAACGAGTGCCGCAAGGCGGTGGTCGCCGATCTCGAGGAGCAGGGCTTCCTCGTCGGCGTCAAGGACTACAAGGTTCCGCGCGCGCGCTCGCAAAGATCCGGCGCGGTGATCGAGCCACTGCTGATGGATCAGTGGTGGGTCAAGGCGGCGCCGCTCGCCGAGAAGGCCGCGGCCGCGGTCACCGCAGGCAAGACGAAGTTCGTCCCCGAGCAGTACACGAAGGTGTTCATGGAATGGATGACCGACATCCAGGACTGGTGCATCTCGCGCCAGCTGTGGTGGGGCCATCGCATCCCGGCGTGGCACTGCAGCTGCGGTGAGATCACCGTCGCGCGCGAGACGCCGGCGGCGTGCGCCAAGTGCAGCAAGCCGGATCCGCAGCAGGATCCTGACATCCTCGACACCTGGTTTTCTTCCGGGCTGTGGCCATTCTCGACCTTGGGCTGGCCGGAGAAATCCCGCTCGCTGCAGACCTTCTATCCGAACAACGTCCTCGTCACCGGACCTGACATCATCTTCTTCTGGGTCGCCCGCATGATGATGCTGGGCCTCCACTTCACGGGGAAGGCTCCGTTCCGCACGGTCTATCTCACCGCGATCGTCACCGACGAGAACGGCGACAAGATGTCGAAGACGAAGGGCAACGTCCTCGATCCGCTCGATCTCGTCTACGGCGCTTCGTTCCAGCAGTTGCTCGATCGCGCCGACGCCGACAACGCGCCGAAAACGGCCGTCGATGCGATCAAGAAGAACTTCGGGCCGAAGAAGAAGAAGAAGAAGGGTCGCGACGGCAAGGAAGAGACGATCGAGGTGTCGGGCATCCCGCCGATGGGTGCCGATGCCCTGCGCTTCGCGCTCGCGGTCCGCAACACCACCGGCCGCATCCGGCTGTCGGTCGAGCGGGTGGAGGACGAGCGAAACTTCATCAACAAGCTGTGGAACGCATCGCGATTCGCGCTGATCAACCTCGACGGGTTCGACCCCGAGCGGTTCGACGCACAGCTCAAGACGCCCGCCGGACGCGCCAGCCTGACGATGCCGGATCGCTGGATCCTGTCGCGGCTCCAAGCCGTCGCCGCCGACGTGCAGACCGCGCTCGAGGCGTATCGATTCGCCGACGCCGCGATCCGCATCCGCAGCTTCGTGTGGGACGAGCTGTGCGATTGGTACATCGAGCTCGCGAAGTCGAACCTCTATCAGGATCCAGGGCTCGATCAGGATCCGGCCAAAGCCGCGCGGCGTCACGTCGCGCAAGGCGTGCTCGCCACCGCGCTCGAGACCACGATGCGGCTGCTGCATCCGTTCGCGCCGTACGTCACCGAGGAGATCTGGCAGAAGCTGCCGAAGCTCCCGAAGCTGCCCGAGTCGCTGATGATCACGCTGTTCCCGCAGCCCGATCAGGATCTGATCGATGCCGCCGCCGAAGCCGAGATGAAGCTCGTGCAAGACGTCGCGGTGGCGTGCCGGATGCTGCGCCAGACGTACAACGTGCCGCTGACGCAGAAGATCAATGTCGAACTGCGGACCATGAATAGCGAACGCCGCGACCTCATCCGTCGGTACCTGCCGCTGGTCGAGAAGAGCGCGAAAATCACGCTGGTGCTCGAGGCTGAATCTGGTGAGCTCAAGAATGAACCAGGGCAGGCGGTCCTCGAACACCGCGACGCTGACGGGAAAATCATCGGCCGCGACAAGGAGGCCACAGCGAGAGGAGGCGTGGGGTCAGATATCGAGATCGCCGTTCGGCTCGGCGGCCTGATTGATTTCGCCGCCGAAAAGACGCGGATCACGAAGGACATCGAGAAGTCCACGAAAGAGATCGCCACGATCGAGAAGAAGTTGGGCAACGCCGACTTCCTCGCGAAGGCCGCCGAAGAGGTGGTCGCCGAGAATCGCGTGCGTCTCACCGACGAGCAAGAGCGCCATCAGCGCCTGGTCGACGCGCTCGCCACGCTCGGGGCCGCATCGTGAGCTTCGCGCTGTCGCGCACGCGCGCGGTGCTGTTCGTCGTCGACATCCAGGAGCGCCTGATCCCGGCGATGCCCGAGTCGGTCGTGGCCGCGGTGATTCGCAACACGCAGGTGTTGATCGAGACGGCCGCGCGGCTCGGCCTGCCGGTGATCGTCAGCCAGCAGTATCCGAAGGGGCTCGGTCAGACGGTCGGCGCGATCGAGCACACGCTTGCAGGGGCTAAACCGATCCTGCACCGGTTCGACAAGACCGAGTTCTCCGGCGCCGCCACGCCCGAGCTCGCCGCGCTCGCTCCCACGCTCGGCCGCGATCAGTGGATCGTCACCGGCATGGAGGCGCACGTCTGCGTCTATCAGACGGCGCGCGACCTGGTGGCGCGCGGCTATCAAGTTCACGTGCCCAGCGACGCGATCTGTAGCCGCACGAAGACTAACTGGCTCACGGGGCGCGATCTGATCGCACGCGCCGGAGCGATCCCGACGTCGACCGAGGTCTGCGTGTTCGACTTGCTAGCGCGGGCGGGCACGGACGACTTCAAAGCACTCTCCAAGTTGATCAAGTAGAGGTCGAGCGCATGGCCGGTTCCGCAAGCGAAGTCATCAAGTCGTTGGTCGTCAACCTGGTGATCGCAGCCAGCAAGGGTGTGGCCGCGGCAATCACGGGCTCGGGGACCATGCTTGCCGAGACGCTGCACTCGTTCGCCGATTGCGGCAACCAGGTCCTGCTCCTGGTCGGGATCAAGCAGAGCCATCGGCCACCCGACGAGACCCACCCGCTCGGCTACGGGCGCAACATGTACTTCTACTCGTTCGTTGTCGCGCTGCTGCTGTTCTCAGGCGGCGGCGTGTTCTCGATCTACGAGGGCGTGCACAAGCTGCAGCATCCGGAGGCGGTCGGCGACGTCACGATCGCGGTCGTCATCCTCGGCCTCGCGATCCTCCTCGAGGGTTGGGCGACGATCGGCAACATCAAGCTGATGAATCAGCGGCGTGGCGACACGCCGTTCTACAAGTACCTCAAGGACACCAAGGACTCCGACCTCGTCGTGGTGTTCGGCGAGAACAGCGCGGCGGTCCTCGGGTTGGTGATCGCGCTGATCGCGGTCTTGATCTCGAGCGTGACCGACGACGGCCGGTGGGATGCGGTCGGCTCGCTTTCGATCGGCGTCGTGTTGGTCGGCGTCGCGATCTTCCTCGCGCGCGAGATCAAGGCGCTGCTGGTCGGCGAGGCCGCAGATCCGAAGCTGGTCAAGGCGATCCACGAGCTCGCCGCGGCCGATCCACACGTCGAGCACGTGATCCGGGTGTTGACCGTGCAGCAGGGCCCGGGGGAGATCCTGCTGGCGATGAAGATCAAGTTCAAGAAGACCGACAGCGACACGCTGGTCGACGGCATCAACGCGTTCGAGAAGAAGCTGAAGCTTCAGGTTCCTGAAGCCAAGTGGTGTTTCATCGAACCTGATCGGATGGACTGAGATGGCAGGAGGAGAAGGTAC
>JACCYD010001456.1 GCA_013696695.1 Deltaproteobacteria bacterium
GCCACGTGGTTTCACAGCGCTACGCGCGGCACATCGAGTGCACACGATCGGTTCACCAACCCAAGGAGAACCCAGATGACTCAGAACGTCGCCACCTTCGAAACCCTTTCCTTCGACAACCTCGCCACCGTCAACGGCGGCATCGACTTCGGCAAGATCAACTCTGCCGGGCAAAACGCGGGTACCACCGGCGCACTGGTCGGAGGCGGCGTTGGAGCCGTTGCCGGTGGCATCGGTGGCGCGATCGGCGGAACCGCCGTGTTTCCGGGACCGGGCTCGGCCGCGGGCGCGTTGGCTGGAGCGTCAGCGGGTGGCGGCGCCGGCGCCGCGCTTGGTGGCGGGCTCGGGTACCTCGGCGGCGCTGCGACCGAGACGTGGAAGCAGTCGATGCCGACGTGGCTCGGCGGCCGTCCCTAACCAGTAGCGCGGCCGAGCGAACAGCAAATCTGCGGCTGACGTCGCAGGTCATCGCACGGGCTCGACGATGTCGGGCCCGTTGGTCGTTTGGGCGCGGGCGTCGCTAGAGGAGCGAGAGCTGCTTCGCAGCACCGACCTCGAGCGGCTCGACGCATCGTGGGTCGTCGTTCGTCGCCTTGTTGACGTGCGGCGACACCGGAACGCCGTGCCAGTCCCCGACGGGTGGGATCGTGAGCAGCGCGCGCGCGCCTTCACCGGTCACCGTCGGATCGAGCCACGCGGCGTAGGCACTCTCGTCGAGGACGAGCGGCATCCGATCGTGGACCGGCTTGACCAGCTCGTTCGGCGCGCTGGTGATGATCGTGAACGACAGCTGCTCGTTGCCATCGGCGGTCTTCGCCTTCGCCCACAGACCGGCGAACGCGATGATCTTGCGCGAGTCGGGACGCAGATAGATCGGCATCGGATGCTTGGGGTCGTCGCGCTTCCACTCGAAGAAGCCGTCGGCAGGAACCAGGCATCGTCGCTTGTCCAGCGCCTCGCGGAACCATTGCTTCGCGTGGAGTGATTCGACGCGCGCGTTGATCATCAGTGGTGGGCGCGCCGCGCCGGGCTTGGTGGCCCAGAACGGCACCAGCCCCCAGCGCATCATCTCGATCGTTCGAACGCCGTCGTGCAGGGTGACGACGGGTGACGGCTGCGTGGGCGCGACGTTGAAGCGCGGCTTCCACCACTCGGACCCGAGCACGTTCGGGCCGAGCGTCGCCTGGAGCTCCTCGACGATCGCTTCCTGGCGCGTGAGCGTGTATCGCCCGCACATGGTCTAAGTACACACCGGAAGTTGGTGGCCAGCTTGCGAGTTAAGACCTGCACTTGCAGTTCTGGCGCAACCAGCCGAAGGAGCGGTTGACCTCATCGGGCAAGCTCGGAGATCAGCGATCGATACCCGCCAACATCGCCGAGGGCGTTGGTAAACGATCCAAGGCAGAACGGCGCAACTACTGCGACTACCGCCCGCGGTTCGGCGTTCGAGAGCGGGTGCGATCTCGACATCGTGCGGTTACTCAGGTGCGTATCCGACGAAGACATCGACAGGGGTAAGGCCCTGTTGATCGAGATCGTGAAGATGCTGACCGTCATGATCGTCAGGTGCAGGTGCAGGTCTTAACTCTCAGGTGCAAGTGGAAGTGACTGGTGCAAGTGGAAGCTGATCACCAACTTCCGGTGGCCTGTACTAGGCGATGCGTAGCAGACAAACCTGCAGGTAGCGATCGTTGGCCTGGATCGCGGGCGTCGGATATTCCGGCGGCAGACCGCCTTGCTCGAGCACGGCGCCGACGCGATTGCCGATGCGGATACCTTTGTGCGCGAGCTTCGCAAGCGAGCCGAGCTCGTGCGCGTTGGAGGCGAGCCACAGCAGGCCATCGCGCGACAACACGGTGACCGCCTTCGCGATCAGGTCGGGATAGTCGCGACCGAGCGCCCACGACGTGCCACCCGCCGACGATGCGCCGGGTGGATCGATCAAGATGACGTCGTATTGCTCCTTGTCGCGCTCGGCGCGCGCGAGGTAGCGATTCGCTTCGGAGGCCTCGCAGCGCCAGCGTTTGTCCTTCTTGAGGTCGAAGCCCGAGCGCGTGAAGTTCCCGGCGGCCCACGCCTGGACGCCGATGGAGGTGTCGACGTTGACCACCGAAGCGGCACCGGCGCGCGCGCAGACGACGCCGAGCGACGCCGTGTACGAGAACAGATTCAACACGCGCTTGCCGGCGACGAACCGTGCAAGGCCGCGGCGATGTTCGCGCATGTCGGTGAACAGGCCGACGTTGAGGCCACCGAGCGGGTGCACCTCGTACGGCACGTCGTGCTCGGTGACGACGAGCGTTTCGGGCACCTTGCCGATGACGTCTTGCACGACGTCGCCGGCGCCACCGCGCACGCGCAGCTTGACCACGGCACCGTCGAGCCTCGCGAAGCCGATGATGGATTCGGCGAGCGTCTTGCCGAGCGTGCGCAGGCCCTCGGCGTACGCGTAGATGATCCCGACGCGCCCGAGCACGTCGCAGGTGAAGCCGGGTAGGCCATCGGCGGCGCCGTGGATCAGGTGATACGCGTGGTCGGGACCGACGAGCCCGAGCTGCGTGCGCCACGCGAGCGCGCGCTCGACGCGCCAGCCGAGCAGTGCCCCATCGATCTTCGCGAAGCCATCGGCCGGCGTGGCGAACACGCGCAGCTTCGAGCTCAGGGGATCCGCGATCGCGAGCCCGACGTCGGCGCCGCGGTCATCGGTGACTCGCACGTGCTCGCCATCCGTGAGGCCCAGCTCGTGCGCGCGATGAAAATCAGCGTCGCGGCCGCCGTTCCCGACGAACGATGCAGACGAAGCGGGTACTGCCACGATGCGTGGCTCCGCCCCGGGCATCGATTACTCGTCTCGCTTGCGGGGGCGCGCGATCCCGTACTCGTCGAGCCGGTTGATCAACGTTCGCCGCGAGATCCCGAGTAGCTCCGCGGCCCGCGTTTGATTACCGGCGCACTTGTCGAGCGCCTCGAGGATCCGTTGTTTTTCGAGCTCCGCGACCGTCGCGCGCACCTGGCTCGGCATGTCGGACGCAGGCATCGACGAGAACCCGGGAGGCGGCGGAATGGTGGGGCTCGAGCGGAAGCGCTGGCCGGGCGGAGCCTTGGCCGCCGATTCGATCATCAGGTGGTGGCGCTCGACGAGTGCGCCGGTGGCGAGCAGCACGGCGCGTTCGCACGCGTTGCGCAGCTCGCGGATGTTGCCAGGCCAGTCATGTGCGGTGAGCCATTGCTTGGCTTCATCCGAGAACATGAACGAGCGGCCGAGCGGACCGGCGGCCGACGCGATGAACTGCTCGGCGAGCGGCAGGATCTCGTCCCTGCGATCGCGCAGCGGCGGGAGGTTGAACGACGCCCCGGCGAGCCGGAAGTAGAGATCTCGGCGGAACCGACCGGAGTCGACCTCGGAGCCGAGATCCTTGCTGGTCGAGGCCACGTAGCGGACGTCGACGGGGCGAGGCCGACCGGCCGAGGTGGAGGTGCCGCGGCGAACCGCGCTGTCCTCGATCGCGCGGAGCAGGCGCTGCTGGAGGTTGGGCACCAGCTGATCGATGTCACCGAGGAAGGCGGTGCCACCGTCGGCGAGCTCGATCAGGCCGGGCTTGTTCATCGCCTCGTTGCCGAACATCTCGGCCTCGAGCAGCGGTTCACTGACAGCCGCACAATTGATCCGCACGAACGAGGCCGCGCGACGTGGCGACATCTCGTGCACGCGCTCGGCGAACCGCTCCTTGCCGACGCCGTGCTCGCCGATCACGACCACCGCGAGGCGACCGATCGCGATCCGCGCGGCGGCCTGTTCGAGCGCGGCGAGCTGGCTGGCCTGCGGCGTGGTCTCGCGGCGCGATCCGGCACGCGTTTGCACCATCAACGTCACCGCACCGACGAGGAACGGCACCCCGATCGTGAGCTTGACCTGCTTGCTCGCGGGCAGCTTCGCGCCATCGACGAACGTACCGTTCGAGCTGCCGACGTCCTCGACCTCGACCTCGGCCGCGATCAGGAGGTTCGCGTGATGACGCGACACCGAGCCCGAATCGATCACGACGTCGCACTTGCTGGCGCGGCCGATCGTGAGCGTGCCGGTGCTCGGCAGCGGCATGACCTGAAGCGCGGCGCCGTCGATCACCAGCAGCACGCGATCCCCGAATGGGGCCTCGCGATCGATCTGCTCGGTCGTTTGGCCCGCTTCGTCGTCGATCACCAGGGCTACAGTACAACAGTCACGGCGACGGCGGGCGCCCCTGTGCTACAAGCCGGCCCTAATGCCTCGCTCCGTCATCTTGGCCATCGCGCTGCTCGTCGGTGGCGGGGTCGCGAGCGCGCAGCAACCGACCGACGCCCAGCGCGAGGCCGGCGTCGAGTTCGAGCGGGGTGAGCGTGCGCAGGCGCGGGGCCTGTATCACGACGCGATCACCGCGTATCAGAAGGCCTTCGCGCTGGTTCCGCACAGCAGCACACTGTTCAACATCGCCGTCTGCTACGAGAAGCTCGG
>JACCYD010001479.1 GCA_013696695.1 Deltaproteobacteria bacterium
GTGTTTCTGCTGACGACCGTGGCCGCGCAGACGCCGGCCCCCGACGAGCAGCCGGCACCGCCGACCGAACCGATCCCCGAGCCGCCGACGACCCCACCACCCGTGGTGGAGCCGCCCCCGGCAGAGCCGCTGCCCGTGTTGACACCCGAGCCGCCGCTTCCCGAGGAGCCGCCCCTACCGAAAAAGCAGACGAGCTTTCGCCGCAACTTCGCGGGCTCGATCCAGCTCGATTACATGGCGATCCCGACCGAGAAGATCGGTCGTCGGATCGCATTCGACGGCGCCACCGCCGAGGTCTCGCTCAAGATCGCGATGGATTTCAGCAGCAAGATCTCGTCGAACGTCAAGGTCTGCATCGCGTGCCACGGCTTCGAAGTCGGCATGGCGTTCTTCGATCTTCGCGTCGCCGACGAGCTCAACTTTCGCGTCGGTCGGTTCACGCCGTCGTTCGGCGAGTTTCCGGTGCGCCACGATCCTGCGAACCACCGAACCAGCGACAAGCCACTGCCATACGACATGGGTCGGATGGTGCGCGCGACCGACTTCAACCAAGGTGTGTTGCCGGCGCCGTGGGTCGACAACGGCATCGAGATCAACGGTACGCATTACTTCAACGAGAAGTTGCAGACGTCGTACGCGGTGTTCGCCGTCGGTGGTCCTCGCGCGGCACCGAATCCGCTCGACTTCGACTTCACGCTGTCGAGATCCGGCGAGAGCTACTACATCGACAACAACTCTCGTCCGGTGCTCGGAGGTCAGGCGGTGGTCAGCGTGGTCTCGGGCAAGACGAGTGTGGCAGGTGGCGTCTCGGCGATGCACGGCTCGTACGATCCCGATGCCAAGCTCCCGTTCACGATCCTCGGTGCGCACCTCACCTTTAGATTCAAGGACCTGTTCTTACGACTCGAGTACCTGACTCGAAAAACCAAGATGGACGTCCTCGCCTCCGAGGACGAGGAGGCGCCCGTGTTCAAGAACGCGCCGCGAGCAGACGGTACCTACGATCCCATCATGGTGAAGGACGGTGGCTACGCGGAGCTCGAAGTGCCGCTGAATCAACGCCTCACGCTCGTCTTGCGTGAGGATGGTCTGAGGCGTCGTGGCAACATCGTCACCACCAGCGCGCTGCGATCCGACAGCGCTTTGATTCGCCACACGGTGGGCGTCGCGATCGGCCTCGGTCAGTCTGTTCGCGTCAAGCTCAGCTACGAACGCTACGACTTCTCCGACTTCGATGACGAGTCGGTGATCCACGCTGGCATCGCAGGTCCGTTTTAAGGAAGGGAACCTCATGACTGCCAAGTATTCGATCGTTGTCATGGTCCTCGCGGGTTGCGATCTCCTCAGCCCACGGGTCGCCGATCCGGCTGCGCTTCCAGACGCAGCGCCGACGCCTGATTCACCCATCCCACCACCAGATGGGCCAGCACCGTTCGTTCACGTGTTGCCCGCGGGAACCGCGGTGGCGAGCATCGACACCAACGCCGAGCTGCTGATCCAGATCCGGATCAACGACGGCCTGGTCGATTCTGCGCTCACGGCGAGCGGCGGCGTGGTCACGCGAGGCACCGGCAAGTCCGCCGGCGCGACCGTGCGGTTCTGGAATTTTGGTCCCTCTCCCGTCGAAGGGACGATCGCTGTTGCGGCGCCGCTCTACACGTTCGGCACCGTCGACGATCAAGGTGTGTTCACGCCGCTCCCAGATCATCCGCGGCTGATCGATACCGTGCCCGGCGACACCCGCTATAGCCCGATGCGACGCGTGGTCAACGTTCCGGTCACGTCGCTGTACGCCGGCGAGAGGATCACGTCCCTGGAGGCTCTCACCGAGGCGCTCGAGCGTGGGCTGGTCGGCGATCCGGTGAACGACGGCACGTGGGTCAACATGCCGGTCGTGCTGCCGGGGATCACGCTCGAGGTCGGCCCGACCGGTGCGGATCCGCTGGCGTCGACGCAGGTCTACGGACGCGGCTACCTCGTCAACGTGTTCGAGCTCGGCACCAGTCTCGGGCGCCAACCGTTCCGCTCCGGCTTCCTTCCGATCGGCCAGGCGGCGGGTCTGCAGACCGGCGTCGCGGCGGCCGACGGATCGCTACCTACCGCGATCGATGCCCAGCCGGTGTTCCAGTTCGCGATCCCGACCGTGGCGCCGGCGGTGTTCAGCTACTCACCGCTCGCGGCGGACGTCACCGTGCGGCTCGCGAATGGCATCGCGCCAAGCGCGGTCGATGCCGACGCGGATCTGTTCAAGCGGAATGCCACCGGCGCGATCACCGCGTTCTTTCCCGCCACGGTCGCGACCTTCACGATCGGAACCACCGTGACCAACCTGCAGATCCAGTTCGCGGAGGGGGCACCATGAAGTCTCTCGTGCTGCTCGCGATCGCATCCGGTTGTTCGTTGTACGAGCCGGATGTCGGCGTCGCTCTCGGGGAGACGCCCGTCGACGCTGCGGCTCCCACCGACGCCGACGGAGGGACCGTCATCGTTGGCTGTGACAATGCGGATAGCGATCCGACCACGCCGGTGTCGTTCGCGTTGGACGTCCGCCCGTTGATGACGCGCTCGCCCGGTGGTTGCGCAGCGTGCCACCTCGGCCGCATCACCTCTGGCCTCGATCTGAGCTCGTACGCATCGATGCGACGAGGTGGCATCAACACGGGAACGAAGATCATCGTGTCGTCGGTGCCGTGCGAGAGCATCCTGCTCCAGAAGCTCGGCAGGACCCCGCCGTTTGGATCGCGGATGCCGTTCAACGGCCCCCCATACTTCTCCGCCGAGGAGCGCCAGCTCGTTCGCGACTGGATCGCCGAAGGTGCTCTCAACAACTAGCCCGAGGCAGTCTTGCGTTCGTTTCATGTAGTTGTGTTGGTGACGGCTGTCTCGTGCCAGGAGGCACCGCTGCTGTAC
>JACCYD010001501.1 GCA_013696695.1 Deltaproteobacteria bacterium
GAGGTTGCACGAACCTCGGCGTAGACGCCGTAGTGATCGGAGGCGAACACGCCGTCCCGCGGCTCGTCGAGCACGACCCTGCACGCCAGCGGCTCGCCGCGGTGCCAGCGATCGGGGCCGCGCACGAAGATGTAATCGATGCGGCGGTTCGGATAGTGCTCGCGCGCGGCGTAGACATTGTCGCGATGCCAGGTGTGGCCGGGACCCTCGCCACGGATGCCGAAGCAATCGGCCATGTAGAAGCCGTACTCGTCGGAGGTGTAGCCGCGCAGGAAGCGGATCTCGTCGGAGTCGGGCTCGGTGTTGAGGTCGCCCATGAACACCGGCGGAAGCGTGTCGCTCGGCGCATCACCGCGCTGGATCGGCGCGCGCTCGTTGATCCAGCTGCGGACTTGCTGGACCTGCTGCATGCGGGCCGCGCTCTGGTGAAACATCCACGACAGGTGCGTGACGAACACCGGCAGCCGGCCCCACGGCGTCGAGATCATCGCGTGCACGAGCACCCGGCCGCTGTCGTGGCGCGGCTCCGGCAGCGGCCACGCTTCGGTCTCCGCGTAGGCGAACCGCGACAGCACGCCGTTGCCGCAGGTGCGGCCGGGCGCGAGCTCGTACGCCGGGGCGTGATGGACGTGCCAGAGGCCGCCGATCGCGTCGGCGAGCTCGTGGGCTTGAGTGAGTGAGCCGTCGGCGTCGCTCCACACTTCGTTGAGGCCGATGACGTGCGGGTCGAGCGCGCGAATGCCGTCGACGATGATCGCCTTGCGCTGCTCCCACGGGCCGGTGCGGCCCCAGGTGTTGAGCGTCAGGATCTTGAGCCGCTCCTCCGTCATTGTTGGCCCATTCGTCACGGCAGATCGAACCGCGCCATCTCGAAGGAGCGCAGGAAGAACCGGATCGCGAGCGCGGCGACCTGCGTGATCGCGACGAGCCACAACAGCTCCGGCAGTCGATCGATCACGACGAACACCGTCACCCAGAAGAACAGATCCATCTCCTGGAACTTCCAGATCTGGCCGACACAGCGCCCGACCCACGCGAGCCACTCGGCCTGGGTGCGCTCCGGTGGTGGCGCGCCTTCCTCACGAAACAGATCGGGGGCGGCCGCCGCGGCGGCTTTGGCTTTCGCCCGCTCGGTCGCGGTCTCGACGACGGACCGCGTGTAGCCGTTGACCATCAGCGCGTACGCGCCGGCGCCGGCGACCACGATCAGGTGCACGCAGTCGGTGCGCTGGTACGCCGTCCAGCCGAGCGCGGCGAGGGTGGTGAACCAGGTCACCGCATCGCTCACGGTGTCGTAGAAGAACCCGAGGTTCGAGGGCGTCTTGCGGTACCGCGCGAGCGTGCCGTCGACGTGATCGAAGACGGCGCCGAGCAGCAGCGTGATCGCGCCACCAACCAGCCAGCAGCGGTCGTCCACCAGGAACATGCCGGCGGCGGCAAACTTCAGCAGGGTCGCGAACAACGTGACGCGGTTCGGGGTGACCCACGCCCAGTCGCCGATGACAATGGTGATCAGGATGCTGGCCGGCCGCAGGAACAGCGCCGGGAAGAACTCGGTGTTCTGGTAGTTGCGGATACGCCGCAGGCGTGTCGGATCCACGGGGCAGACATATCCCAGGGGTTGCCGGAAGCGCCACCTACCGATCGCGGGAATGGTGTGGCATCGTGCCGGACCGTGAAGGCAGTCCTTCTCGTCGCCGGCATGTCGTCGCGGTTACGCCCGCTGACGGACGACACCCCGAAGTGCCTGCTGTCCGTGGCAGGTGTCCCGATCCTGCGCCGGTGCGTCACCGCGCTACGCAGCGCGGGGGTCACCGAGATCGTCGCCGTCACCGGCTACCTCGAGGACACCATCAAGGCCGTGCTCGGCGACTGGTTCGGCGGTCCGGTGACCTACCGGCGGAACGACATCTTCAACCAGACCCAGAACGGCGCGTCGCTGCTTTGCGCACGCGATGTCGTCGAGGGCCAGCCGTTCGTCATGCTCGACGGCGACATCGTGTTCGATCCCGAGGTGCTGCGGCTGGTCGTCGCATCGGAGCATGCAGATTGTCTCGCGCTGCGCCCCGCCGACGACCTCGGCGAGGAAGAAGTCAAAGTCTACGTCGACCCGGCGGATCGCACGCGGGTCACGCGGATCCACGTGTCGCTGCCGCCGGCCGATGCGGTCGGTGAATCGATCGGCATCGAGAAGTTTTCCGCCGCCACCTCCGCGGTGCTGTTCAAGACGATCGAAGCGCGCATCGCCGAGCACGGCGCCAAGACCGAGTACTACGAGAAGGCGTTCGACCAGCTCTGCCAGGAGGGCACGCTGACGCTGCGCGCGATCGATGTCGGCACGTTGTACTGCGCCGAGATCGACACGCCCGATGATCTCGCGGTGGTCCAGCGCGCGCTCGAGGCCGGCGCGATCCCACCAGGAACCCGATGAGCACCGCGACCGAGGCACCTGCCCTGCCACCGCCCATCGCCACGGCGGCCAGCGCCGAACCGCGCGAGTGGGAAGCACTCGTGCTCGCGATCGGCCAGCCGGCGATCAAGGGCAAGGTCTGCGGTCTGACGCTGCGCGAGCGAGGGCGCCGGCTGTGCGTCAAGGCAGGCGCGACGCGCATCGAGATCGCCGAGTCGCCCGAGGCCGCTGCCGCGTTCTCTCCGACGCCCGGTCGCGATCTGCTGATCCTCCGGGTCAGCGATCAGATCGTTCACTTCCCGCTGATCGAATGCGTCAAGGACGTCGCATCGGATCGCCCGCGAATCGCGGTCTCGCCCGACGGAGTCTACGGCGGCGCGATCTGGATCCCCGCCGGCGCCGGGTTGTGCGACGGCGCGCCACGCGGTGACGCCGCGGCCGCGCTCGCCATGCTCGGCAAGGTCGATGGCGACAGC
>JACCYD010000298.1 GCA_013696695.1 Deltaproteobacteria bacterium
CGCCGGGAGGCCGCGCGGCGATCTCGCCGATCGCGAGCGAGCCGTCGTCGCGGCGAAACCACTCCATGTGCGTGAACCCGGTCTCGAGGCCGAGCGCCTTGACGGCGCGCACGCCGAGGGCGCGGGCGTCGGCGTAGTCGGGCCCGTCGATCTCGCGCGGCAGCACGACGACCCACTGGATCCACGGGGTCTCGGTGACCTCGAGCGGCGTCGGGTAGTAGCGCGAGCACGACTGGAAGCGGACGTCGCCGCCGATCGTGATCGTCTCGAAGCTGTGCTCGCGGCCGCGCAGGAACTCCTCGGCGAGCGCGGGGTGATCGGGCCCGGCGTGCAGCGCGCGGAGCGCCGAGCGCAGCTCGTCGACAGTGTTGATCCGCCAGGTCGCCTTGCAGCCCATGCCGGCCGGCGGCTTCAGCACGAGCGGGAACCCGACCTCGGCCACGAACGACTCGGCATCGGCCCACGAGCGGATGAGGCGGTGGCGAGCGCAGGGCAGGCCGTGGCGCCGCAGCTCCTCCTTCATCCGCGCTTTGTCGCGGAACAGATCTGCGGTCTCCGGGGTCGTGCCGGCGATGCCGAGCACGCGGCGGGCCTGCGCGAGCTGGACCTGCAGCGGCTCGAGGATGCCGATCAGCCGGTGAATCTCGCCGTGCCGTCCGATCAGGACGCGCGCGGCCTCGACGAGCTGCTGCGCATCGAGCCCGACCTCGACCTCGACGACGTCGGCGAACAAGCGCCGGTCCTCGCCGGTGGGCGGCGTCTGGGCGACCCCGAGCAAACGGACGTCGGGGAGCCGAGCGGCGGCCCGCGCGAACCGCATCGTCGTCTCGAGTGGGAACGGAGCTGCGAAGATGACGTTCCGCATTCGGCGCGTTGTAGCATCACCGACCGATGAAGGTCGTGTTCCTGGCGCCGAGCTATCCCCCCGAGATGCAGCAGTACACCCGCGGCCTCGCCGAGGTCGGGGCGTCGGTGTATGGCGTCGGCGATCAGCCGGTCGGGGCGCTGCCGGGCTCGCTGAAGCAGCACCTGACCGATTACCTCCAGGTGCCACGCCTCCTCGACGAGGACGACGTGGTCCAGCGCGTTCACGCCTGGATGCGCGGCCGCGAGGTCGATCGCGTGCTCGCCAACTGGGAGGTCATGGTGCTCACCGCGGCGCGGCTGCGCGAGCGGTTCGGCCTCCCGGGAATGACCGTCGACCAGGTCCGCGGCTTCCGCGACAAGCAGCTGATGAAAGACCGCGTCGCCGCTGCGGGCCTGCGCGTCCCGAGGTCCGTGCGCGTGACCACGTCGACCGACGCTCGCGAGGGCGCGGCGAAGCTCGGGTATCCGCTGGTGCTCAAGCCGATCGCGGGCGCCGGCAGCGCCGATACCTACGAAGTGCGGAGCGACGCCGAGCTCGAAGCCGCACTCGCGAAGATGCATCACGTCGGGGAGGCCAGCCTCGAGGAGTTCATCGAGGGGGACGAGCTCACGTACGACACCGTGTGCATCGGCGGCAAGGTGGCGTATGCGAACGTCGCGCACTACCTCCCCAAGCCGCTGATCGCGCGCTCGACGGAGTGGATCAGCCCCGTGATCGTGACGGTGCGCGACATGGCGCAGCCGGCACTCGCCGCCGGGATCCGGCTCGGCGAGCAAGTCCTCGGCGCGCTCGGTATGGGCGACGGGTTCACGCACATGGAGTGGTTTCGCAAGCCGAGCGGCGAG
This sequence comes from Deltaproteobacteria bacterium, assembly GCA_013696695.1. Classification (GTDB taxonomy): domain Bacteria; phylum Myxococcota_A; class Polyangia; order Haliangiales; family Haliangiaceae; genus JABFXX01. The sequence goes on from JACCYD010000298.1 coordinate 1,714, forward strand.
GTCGTGTTCGGCGAGATCGGGTGCCGCCCGGCCGGGGCTCACCTCGTCGATCAGATGAACTACACCTGCGACATCGATCTGTTCCGCGAGTGGGCACGCGCCGTGTGCTGGAACACGTTCGAGGCGCCGACGCGCCGCAAGTACAACGCCGCGATCATCTTCAAGCGCGCGAAGGGGCAGGGGCGGATCACGCGCATCACGGGCCTCGACGAGTTCATGCGCAACTACGGCGAGCACGTCGTCGAGCAGCGCCTGCTGCCGGTCGGGGCGCAGCGTCGCAACTGGAAGCACACGCTGGTCTCCGACGGCTACATTTTGCTACGGCACCCCGACTGGAATACGGCGTGTGCGCTCGCCGACATCGTCGCGACGCAAGTGCATCTCTACGCGGAGTAGCTGCAGTACGTCGGCGATCGTGGGGTGGACCGCACATGCGAATGCGCGAGTCGCGCGTCGCGCCCACGCCTGGTCGACCTCGTCGCCAGATCGACGGCCGCATCATGCCGGCGTGCGGCTTCGGCATGTTCCACCGCCGCGCCGCCCGGGGTGCGATGACGGTCTCTGCATGGCTCGTCAGTACAAAAGTACTGACGGCTCGTGGCAGGGGTGTCGACTGCGTGGTCAGCGGCGTGTCGGGGTCTCTGCGTTTGGCCCGTCAGTACAAAAGTACTGACGGCGCGGGTCAGGGGCGTGTCGCCGCGGCGTTCAGTAGCTACTCGAGCTCGCGGGGCTCGAGCGCAGCCTGCTGATCGGTATCGTCCGCGCGATCGCGCTCGGTCGGAAGCTCGAGCTGACGACTCGCAGCCTCGGCCACGACATCGGCGGGGGCGAGCTCGTGCTCGAGCAGCTTCGACGCGATCTCGAGGAAGTCGCCCTCGGTGATGATGCCCACCAGACGCTCGCGATCGACGACGGGGAGGCAGCCGACCTGAAGGCGTCGCATCAGGTGCAACGCCTCGAGCGTCGGCGTCTCGGGAGTCACCGTCGAGACCTCGCGCCGCATGATGTCCGAGATCGGCGTGCGCAGCGTCGACCGACCACTCTGTGCGAAGCGCAGCACCGAGCGGTGGGTGACCAGGCCGATGAGGTTATGGTCGGAATCCTCGACGCACACGTACCGGAGGCGCTCCCAGATCATCAGGTTGACGACCATCTCGATCGCGTCCTCGGCATGGACCGTGAACAGATCGGTCTCCATGTAGTTCTCGACGCGCGCGTAGTTGCCCTTCGACGTGTTCGCCTCGTCGAGCCGCGCGCGCTCCCACTCGGAGACCGGGCGGCGTGCGAACTGGCGGTTGACGGTTGCCGCGACCAGCGCGACGGCACGCTCGGCCGGGGTCGCGCGATCGCGCAGCGAATTCCACGATGACAGCTGCCAGCGCGCACCGGTGCGGCCCTCGCGGACCCGGTTCTCGATCACGCTGAGGTACTTCGTGATGTCGGCCTCGTCGACGTTCTGACGGCGCAGACCCAGCTGCGCGAGCGGCAGCAGGCGATCGAGGACGAGATCTCGCGCGGAGATGTCGTGGCCATCGAGCCACGTGAACGTGCTGCCGACCCCTTCACGGGCGGCGGTGTAGAAGTTCGCGGCCGCCTGATCGAAGTCGATGCGCTGGGTGATGTCCTCTTCGCGCGCACCGATCTCGATCATCATGCCGCACCAGAATGCGGCGTTCGCCATCTCGTCGAGCGTCGATGGCCCCGCCGGCAACACGCGGTTCTCGATCCGCAGGTGAGGCTTGCCCTCGGTGATGCCGTAGCAGGCGCGGTTCCAGCGATAGATCGTGCCGTTGTGGAGGCGCAGCGCCTTGAGATCCGGCGTCTCGCCGCGATCGAGGACGGCCATCGGATCTTCGTCGGCGACCGCACCGATGAACGCGCGGAAGCGGGCGATGTCCTCGCGGAAGATCTCGACGACGGACTTCTTCACCCAGCGCGTGCCGAAGCTGACGCGCGCTTCCTTCTCGCGCAGGTGGTTCGCGTTGCGGCGCTCGTCGACCGCTTGCCGGAACAGCGCGATGCGGGTCTCGGCCCACAGGCGCTTGTTGAACAGGATCGGCGAGTTCGCCGCCACCGACAAGATCGGCCCGGCGAGCACCTGCGAGATGTTGTACATGCGCGCGAACTCGGACGGCGCGACCTGCAGGTGAACCTGGAAGCTCGAGTTACAGGCCTCGAGCATCACGGAGTCGTGATCGAGGATGAGCTCGTCGAGGCCCTTGATGGCGCACGAGAACTTGCCGCCCCGGAGCTTGCTGATGATCTGATTGAGCTGCATGTAGCGCGCGCTCGGCACCATGCTCTCGAGGCTGAGATCGGCCGTGCGCATCGTCGGCAAGATGCCCATCAGCACGACGCCCATCTTGAGCTCGGCCGCGGAGGCGCGCGCGCGATCCACGAGCTCGTCGAGCTGCGCGTGCATGCGCGAGATGCCGTCGGCGGTCAGCAGCTGCGGATCGCAGTTGGCCTCGATCTGGAACTGTCCGAGCTCGGTCGTGAAGTGAGGGTCTCGAAGCTTGTCGAGCAACTGCAGGACGCCGCGCGTCGGCCGCCAGTGATCGTCGATCAGGAACATCTCCTGCTCGGCGCCGATGCGACGCGTCCCGGTGTCGAAGCGATCCTCCGCGAGCATGCGCTCGAGCGCGCGCACGTCCGCGAGCACGGCGGTCATGAATGCGCGCGCTCGCTCTCCCTCGAGCGTGCCGTCGGTTTCCTTATGGTCGCGGGTTGTCTTCATCGCCGGTCCAGGCGGTGAGAATCTGCGGCAACATCCGGCGCCATGTCACCCAATCGTGGTGCCAATCGGGCCCCCACGAGTCGACCCGGTTCGGGATGCCCTGGCGGCCCAGCACGTTCGCGAGGTTCCACGATTCGCCGATGTCCTCGGCCCGGCCCTCCCCGGAGGCGATGAGGATGAACCGGGAGCGGAGCACCTCGAGGTGGCGGCCGGCGAGGTTCGGCACGAAGTGGAGGGGTGACGACACCCAGAACTCGTCGGAGAAATCGTGGGGTTGCGCGTCGTAGAACCGCCGCAGGTCGTAGGTCCCGCTCAACGCGAGGGCACGCGTGAACACCTCCGGGAACCGGCAGACCGCCGCCACGGCATGGAACGCACCGATCGAGGCGCCGGCGGCCCAGATCTCGATGTCGTCCTTCTTGCAATCTGCCCGGATCGCACCCGCGACCTCGTGGCGGACGTAGTAGTGGAACTGGTTCTG
>JACCYD010000300.1 GCA_013696695.1 Deltaproteobacteria bacterium
ACTCGGACCTCTGATGGGCCAATTCGACGTCCACCGAAACACCGGCCCGCAGAAGGCAGTCATCCCCTAGGTTGTCGTCGTGCAATCTCGGCGGTTCGATCTCGCACGTCGGCGTGTGGTCATCCCCATGGTGCTTCAGTCGGCCGCTCCGAGCCCGGAGCCGAGATTGAACCCGCTCTTCGAGATCGAGGGTACGAAGGTCGTGATCAATCCCCTTCACATCGTCTCCGTCGCGGTGGATCGGCTCGGTGATCGCGTCGGCTCGTTGAAGCATGAAGGTGATCGCGTCATCGCGGCGATCGACTTGTTGATCACGCGCGCGTGGGACTAATCGAACACGATCGCGCTCGAGTAAGCCTCAGCCATCCGAAGCGGAATCGTCGAGAAGCTGTGGAGCTTGCGCGCGGTGCGCGTGTGCGATGCTCGAGCTGGCTGCGGCCACGGCGGCGAGGATCGACTCGGGATAGCCGGCCTTGCGCAGCAGCGTGACGGCGTTCGTCGTCACCGCCGTGCCGGGCCGCAACTGGTAATCGAAGCCCTCGTCGTCGTCGTCGACCTCCTTGAAGTAGCCGCGATCGAAGTCCGCCGAGAGCTGGTGCGCGACATCGAGGTCGTGGGTTGCGGCGGTGACGATGTGCCCGCGCGCGAGGTGCTCGAGCACGGCGACGACGATCGGCACGCGCACGCTCGGGTTCGTGCCGCGGAACGGCTCGTCCAGCGCGAACAGCGCGGCCGGACCCTCCGCAGCGGTGATCAGCTTCCGCACCGCCGCCACCTCGGCCGCGTACGTGCTGAGGCCTTCCGCGGTGGCGTCGACGGCGCGCATCGCGGTGTGCACACGAAACAGACTCGAGCGCCAGCTGCCGCACACCGTGTGGATCGATTGGGCGAGCACGGCGTTGAGCGCGAGCGTGCGGAGAAATGTCGACTTGCCCGACATGTTGCTGCCGGTGATGACGAGGCTGCGGCCGAGCAGCGCGAGGTCGTTGCCCACGGCATCCGGGATCGTGGGGTGCCGCAGATCGAAGACATCGAGGGCCGGTGGACCGACGGTGAGCACGGGCACTTCCAGCTCGTCCGCGCGCTCGGCGCGCCAGCTCGCGATCGACTGGAGCGCATCGAGCTCGCCGACCAGGCGGTGGAGGCGGGTCATCGGGCCGCGCAAGTTCTGGAGCAGCTCGAGGCATGCCGACAACGCTTTCGGGCGGACCAGCAACGCCGCGATCACGACGCCGGAAATATCGAGCGGATCTTTCACGGTCATCGCGCGCAGCCGGCGGCGCAGCGGCTCGAGCGGCGGGAGCTCCGCGGCGATCGCGTCGCGCCACCGCGCGGGCCCCACCTTCTCGTCCACGATCCGCGTGCCGACATCGAGCACTTTGCCGAACATCTGCAGCGCGCGTGCGTGGTTCGCGAGGCGCGTGTTGGTGCGATCGTCGATGAACACGTTCGTGAGGAACAGCAGCATCGCGGCGATCCACAGAAATGGGGTCACCAGGAAGCCGCCGGCCACGCATAGGATCAGCGCGAGCTGGAGCAGACCAAACGTGCGTCCCGTCATGGGCAGCGGCGGCATCTCCGACCACAACAGAAGTGGGACGTACGCCGTGTCGGGCTCGGCCATCCGCGCGAGCACCTTGCGCAGGCGTGACGCGCCGTCGGGATCATGCGCCAGCTCAGCGAGGGCGCTCTCGCGCATTGCGAGCACCTCGAGGCGCTGCGCGGGTGCCGCGATCATCCGCCACAGCTGCTGCGCGCCGGCCGGGCTCACCGTGCGATCGAGCGAGATCGCCACGTCGGAGAGCTCGAGGTCCTCGATCGTCGCCTGGTCGAGCCAGTCGCAGCCATCCGGCGAAGGCGCGCCGGCACCGCGCTCGAGATCGACGAGCCGATGCGCATCACCGGGTGGAGTCGGCACGAGCTGCAGCAAGCATGTGCACGGCGCCCGAGGGCGTCAAGGCGCTTCAGAACCACGGCTCGGGCGAGGCAGCGGATGATACGATTCGCGTCGTGGCTGCGGGAGATGACGACACGATCGCCGGTTCGCCGTACACGGCCGAGGCCGCGGCGGCGATTCCCGCGCTGGTCGCGGGCCGCTATCAGATCGTGCGCTGGCTCGGTGCCGGCGGCATGGGTCGAGTCTACGACGTGCTCGACACCGAGCTCGGCGAGCACGTCGCGCTCAAGATGCTGCGCGGTGACATCGACGACGAGGCGCTGGCGCGATTCCGCCGCGAGGTCCGGCTGACTCGCAAGATCCAGCACCCGAACATCGCGCGCATGTTCGACATCGGCGAGACCGGGGGCGAGCGCTTCCTCACCATGGAGCTGGTCGAGGGCGAGTCTCTCACCGCGTGTCTCGGCAAGCCGCTGTCGTGGGGACGGCTGCAGAAGCTGGCGGTGCAGATCTGCGCGGGGCTCGCGGCGGCGCACGACAAGGGCGTGATCCATCGCGACCTCAAGCCCGACAACGTGCTCGTCGAAGCCTCGACGGATCGCGCGGTGATCACCGACTTCGGGATCGCGCGCGGCACGGGCGACACGCAGGGCAACGTCACGCAGACCGGCATGATCGTCGGCACGCCGCGCTACATGGCACCCGAGCAGCTCGCCGGCCGCACCACCGACGAGCGCTCGGATCTGTTCTCGCTCGGCGTCATGCTCTACGAGCTGGCGAGCGGCACGCGGCCGTGGCCCGGTGACAACGCGATCGCGATCGCGGTCGCGCAGGTGACGCAACCGATGCAACCGCTGGCCACGCGCGGCGTGCCTGCCGCGTTCTCCGCGATCGTCGAACGCATGCTCGCCGTCGAACCGGAGCAGCGGCCGAGCTCGGCGGCGGCGGTGGGTGCGTCGATCGCCGCGCTCGCGAATGCGATCACCGAGCAGACCGCCGAAGCGCACGCGATCGCGCCGCACATGCACGCCGTCATGCCGGTCGCCGAGCAAGAGAGCACGATCGCCGTGTTGCCGTTCACGTGCAGTGGCGACGACGCCTACCTCGCGGATGGCATGCGCGAGGATCTGATCGACATGCTGTCGACCACGCCAGGCCTCCGCGTCCGACCCGCCGGCACGCTCGACCCGCAGATCGCGGATCCACGGGCCAGTGGCCGAGAGCTCGGCGTCGATCATGTGGTGACCGGCACGATCCGCCGGAACCCGAGCGGCCTGCGCGTCGCGGCGCGGCTGGTCGGGGTCGCCGACGGCTTCCAGATCTGGGCGCACCGGATCGATTGCAACGACGGCGACGTCCTCGTGATCGGCGATCAGCTTGGCCGCGCGATCGCTTCTGCGCTGTCGACGCGCGCGACGAATCGTCACGCGATGCCCACCGATCCGCGCGCCGTGGAGCTGTTCCTGCGCGCCCGCGCGGAGCTCCGGCGGTTCTGGGGCGATCACGCGCTCACCGCCTCCAAGCTGCTCGAGGAGGCTGCGCAGCTGGCGCCCTCGTCGGGGCCGATCGCGGGTCTGCTCGCCTGCGCCACCGCCCTCGCGTGGGCCAAGCTCAACCAGCCCGACCTGCTCGATCGTGCGCGGCGCTATATCGATCGCGGGCTGGCGCTCGATCACCCCGACGCCTATCTCGCGGCATCGCACCTGCACTGGAACCTCGGCGAGCTCGAGGCGGGGGCCCACGATCTACGTGTCGTGCTGGAGCGCGCACCGATGTCGGGACTCGCCCACGAGATGGCCGGCCGACTGTTGTTAGAGCTCGATCTCGGCTCGGCTAGCCGGTACCACCTCGATAACGCGATCGCCCTCGATCCGACGAGGGCGACGATCATCGCCTCGGATCTATGTCGCCTCGAGGCGCTCGACGGCAACTTCGACAAGGCCGCGGAGATCATCGCGAACATCTTCTCGGACCCAGATCCCTCCGTGCAGCAGTTCGCCACCATGATGGAGCTCCGGCTCGCGGTGTGGCGCGAGGATGGGGCGGGCCTGATCCACGCGCTCGATCGCCACACGCTACGGTTGCCGGCGGTCGGGATGGAGATCGGCAACATCATGCGCGTGTGGCGGGACACCGGCACGTTCGATCGCGAGACCTGGCAGCGCACACTCACCGCGTTGTCACCGTCGAACCGGCCGCGCCGGATGCAGTTGACGATCATCCAGCGCACGATCGAGATCGCCGCGATGCTGGGCCAGATCGATTGTGCGCTCGAAGGTCTGCGCGTCGCCGTCGGGCTCGGCATCGCCGACATCGTGTGGCTCGACCGCTGCCCGAACCTCA
>JACCYD010000068.1 GCA_013696695.1 Deltaproteobacteria bacterium
CGTTCTCGACGGCGGCGAGGAAGATCTCGGCGGTCGCATACCGATCGCCCGGCTTCTTCGTCAAGCCCTTGGCGATCAAGCGCTCGATCGACGACGGCACCGGTTTGCCACCCTTGATCAACCGCGAGCGCATCGGCGGCACCGGCTTCGCCGTGTGCATCGACATCACCTCGAGCTTGTCGTCGCTGTAGAACGGCGGCTGGCCGGTGAGGAGCTCGTAGCCGATCACCGCGGCGGCGTAGAGATCCGCGCGGCCGTCCATCGGATTGCCGAGCGCCTGCTCGGGCGCCATGTAGATCGGCGTCCCGAACGCCATGCCCGCCTGCGTGAGCTTGACGCCCTCGTCGAGATCCGACTTGCCGAGGCCCTTGGCGATGCCGAAGTCGAGGATCTTCGCGAAGTCCTCGTCGGCGCCTTGCCGGATCAGGAAGATGTTCTCCGGCTTGATGTCGCGATGGATCAAGCCGGCGCTGTGGATGTGGCCGAGCCCGCGAAGGATGTGCGCGAGGATGTGGAGTGCGCGGCCGAGATCGATCTGGCCCTCTTGCTCGAGGATGTCGCCGAGGGCGCGCCCGTCGAGCAGCTCCATCGCGAGGTACCGCGTGCCGTCGTGCAGCTTGCCCGAGTCCATCACGTTGATGCAGTTCGGGTGATCGATCTTGCCGGCGGCGAACGCTTCGCGCTCGAAGCGATTGCGCACGTCGTGCGAGCTGACGAGGGACGGATGTAGGATCTTGACGGCGACTGTTCTGCGCAGGCCGAGGTGCGCAGCGCGATAGACGAGGCCCATGCCGCCGCGACCGAGCACGGCCTCGAGCTGATAGCGATCCGCGATCACGGTCCCGAGCAGCTCGGACCCGTCGGACTCCTCGAGCGCGTCCAGGTCGACCGGGTCGGTGCCGTCCCTCGACATGCAGTCGCCATTGTGCCACGAAGTTTCCGCTGGCGAGGTAGGCTCCGCCCCGATGCGTTGGCCGCTAATTACAGGCTTTTTCATCGCTTGTTCGGGATCTCCAAAATCCGCTCCCGTGGTTCCGAATCCGCCCGACCAGCCGGCCTCGGCCGGCCCCGGCGAGCCCGCCCGCCCATCCCCGGCGGCCAGCCCCTCGACCGCCCCAGATCGCCCGGGCCCAGACGCCGCGAAGCGCGATACCGAGCTCGCCGTTGCGGTGACCGGCTACATCGATGCCTTTCCGAACACCGATCCGGTGTTCACGCGGGATGGCAAGCAGATCGTGTTCCTGTCGACGCGAGACGGACTGCCGCAGATCTATGTCACGAAGAAATCTGACGGCACGGTCACGCGCGTCGCTGAGACCAAGCAGCGGATCGGCGAGGTGATCGCGGCGCCGGGCGGCAAGGACGCGCTGTTCGCGTCGGACACCGGCGCGGACGAGAACTGGTCGTTCTTTCGCGTCGGGCTCGATGGCAAGAACCTGATCGAGCTGACGCCGACCACCAAGCTCAACCGCGACCGGATCTTCGTGCCCGACGGGCGGCCGAGCCAGCTCTACTTCACCGCGCGCAAGCTGGCCGAGGCCAAGACCACGCTGTACGCCACCTCGTCGACGGCGGCTTCCGAGCCTCGCGCGATCTACACCGACGACAAACCCACTTCGCTGCGCGATGTCAGCAAGGACGGCAAGCTCGCCATCCTTCGGCGCTATCCATCTCGCACCGAGAACTATCTACTCCGTGTCGATCTCGAAACGGGCGCGACCGCGCCGATCTATCCGGCGCAGGGCAAGCGGGTCTCGATCTTCGACGCCGCGCTCGCCCGCGACGGCAAGCGCGTGTACGTCGCGACGGACGATGGCGACGACCAGGCGGTGTTGCTCTCGCTCGACGTCACCACCGGCAAGCCGCTCGCGAAGCGCGCGTTCGTGCCCGCGACCGCACAGGTGATCGAGGTCGTCGTCGCGAAGGAAGGCGGGCTCGTCGCGGTGACGCTCGTCGTCGGCACGCGCAGCGAGATCCATCTCCTCGACGGCAGGACCCTGACCGAGCGCGCGACGGTGACGATGCCGCTCGGGTCGGGGCACCTCGGTGGCTTCTCCGAGGACGGCAAGCAGCTGCTCGTCGCGTGGTCGACGCCGGATTCGCCGTCGGACATCTATGTCGTCGACACCGGCGGCGGCAAGGTCACCCCGCGCCGCGAGCCGCGGCCGTCGTTGCCGGCGCTCGCGATCGACGCCACCAGTGTCGACGTCCCCGCGTTCGACGGCAACAAGATCCCCACCAACGTGCTGGTGCCGAAGGGCGAGCAGACCAAGAAGCATCCCGTCGCGGTGCTGTTTCACGGTGGCCCGGCCGGCGTGTCCTCGATCCGGTGGAATCCGATCACGGCGATCTTCGTCGCGCGCGGCTACGTGATCGTCGAGCCGAACATCCGGGGCTCGACCGGCTTCGGTCGCGCGTTCGAGACCGCCGATAACGGCGCGAAGCGCGTCGATTCGCTGCGCGACGCCGAAACCGTGTCGCGGTGGGCCGCGGCGCAACCGTGGGCCGACAAGGATCGCATGGTGGTGATGGGCGGTAGCTGGGGCGGCTACCTGACGCTCGTCGCGCTGACGCGGTGGCCCGACATCTGGCGCGCGGGCATCGACCTGTTCGGCGTCGTCAACCTCAAGAGCTTGCTCGCGACGACCAGTGGCCTGCTGCGCGAGGTCATGCTCGACGAGATCGGAGACCACGAGAAAGACGGTCCATTTCTCGAGTCGATCTCGCCGATCACCGACATCGCGAAGCTCGCCGATCCGCTGTTCGTGTACGCAGGCGCGAACGATCCGCGCGTCCCCCGCAGCGAGAGCGACCTCGTGGTGCGAGCGTTGCGCGCTCGGAAGATTCCCGTCGAGTACATGGTCGCGATGAACGAGGGCCACTCGGTGTCCCGCCGCGAGACGCAGGTCGAGCTGTACGCGCGGATGCTGCGCTTCCTCGAGGCGAACCTTCGCTAATTCGCGGCGTGGTGGTTCGAGGTGGTCGTTGCGCCATACCTATGGTGTCGACGCCATACAGACGAGCTGTCAACGCCTTGAAATCCGAGGAATCAAACGTGGCATCGCGCAAGCACTACGTCGGGTCATGAAGTCAGCGCTGATCGTCGAGCCGGACGCTCAAGGCCGCTTGGCCCTCGCAAGCCTACTCCACGACCTCGGCTTCCATGTCCATGGGGTCGGGTCGGCGGAGGACGCCGCAACCATGCTCGCGCAGCTGCGGTTCCATGTGGTGATCACCGAGATGGCGCTGCCCCTGATGAGCGGGTTGGTGCTGGTGGAGAGCATCCGCGCGAGCCCGACGACCCAAACGATGCCGATCATCGTCGCGAGCGCGCACTGCACCGCGGAGGTCAAGCGGCTCGCGCGGGCCGCCGGGTGCAGCAAGTTCGTCGACAAGCCGATCGATGTCGCGACGTTCGGCGCGCAGGTCCTCGAGTTGGTCGGGGCGCGGTCACGATCTCCATCGGTCGTCGATCCACGCATCCGATGACCGGGATCCTCATCCACGATCACGACGCTCGGCTCATGCCGAGCTGGTGGCGGGTCGATCTCAACGAGCTGGTCGGTGGGTTCGACGGTCCGAGGCACTGGAGCCTCCATCACCGCGACCAGCCCATGCGCAAAGAACAAATCCGGGTGGCTTGCCAAGCCGGGCGGTGCCCAGTAGATTGCCGCACCGTCAGCCCAAGTAGCTCAGTTGGTAGAGCAGCGGACTGAAAATCCGCGTGTCGGCGGTTCAACTCCGTCCTTGGGCACTACGCTTCCAGTCGATATCGCGGATTCCTCGATGGAGCTCACGATCCCGCGATGCATCCACACGCCCAACTCATCCAGACCTTCTACGCCGCCTTCGCGAAGCGCGACGCCGAGACGATGGCCTCCTGCTATCACCCGGACATCCGGTTCTCGGATCCGGTGTTCACCGATCTGCGTGGCGCGCGCGCCGGGAACATGTGGCGCATGCTGTGCGAGCGCGCACCGACGCTGAAGGTGCAGTCCTCTGGGATCGCCGCTGACGACACCGCGGGCCGAGCGCACTGGGAAGCGCAGTACGAGTTCTCGGCGACGAAGCGCAGCGTCCACAACAACATCGATGCGAAGTTCGAGTTTGCCGGCGGCAAGATCTCCCGGCACACGGACAGCTTCGACCTCTGGCGATGGGCCGGCATGGCGCTCGGCCTGAAAGGCAAGCTGCTGGGCTGGGCACCACCGGTGCAGAATGCGATCCGCAAGCAGGGGATGCGCGGGCTCGACGCGTACGAAGCGCGATCCGCGAGTCGATGATCTAGCCGCGAAGGTGGAAGGCGCGGCGCGGCTGCCAGTTAACCCTCCGAGCGCTTATCGTGATGCGACAGAGGGTGTCGATCGCAGATCCCAGAACCATCATTGCGCAGGAACTCACGCAACTGCCCGAGCTCGAGCGGTTTACTGAACACCGTGTAGCCCTCGGGGGCGAGCTGAGGCGACGCGGAGACGATGGCCACCGGAATCGCTGCGAGCTGATCGTCAGCCCGCAAGTATTCGAGCAATTCCTGTCCCACGATGCCGGGCATCAACAGATCGACCAACACGGCGCAGGGTCTGGCGCCCCCTTCGAACAAGGTGATCGCCTCGGCGCCGTTGGAGGCCATGTCGATCTCGTACCCTTCGGACGCGAGCATCTCCGCAAGCATCGCTCGCACTTCGAAGTCGTCCTCCACGATCAGCAGGTGTGGTCGCGGGGCGTGGTCCATGATCGAACTCTGACGCGCGCTGACGATTCGGCACGCGCGGACTGCAACGTTCCGACGCTGCTCTGACCAGCCGCGACGAACTACGAGCGACGTTCGATGAGTCACGCATGCGCCGCGTCGACACATCGCTTGCTTGGCATGATCGTCGCTTGCACGTAGACCATGAGTAAGGTTGTTAGGCTCGCCGATTTCATCGATCGGGAACGCGTTCAGATCACGGCGGAATGGGAGGCGTTCGCACGCACGCTGTTGCCCGTCGCCGGCGAGATGACCGCGCTGGCGCTGCGGGATCACGTTGACGAGATCTTGACCGCGATCATCCACGACCTGAGATCGCGGCAAACCGAGTCGGAGCAGGCCGAGAAGTCAAAGGGCCGAGGCAACGCCCAGCATCTCGGCGAGATGGGCAAGCTCCACGCCGCGCTGCGGATCGAGGATGGTTTCAAGCTCGGCCAGATGGTCGCGGAATATCGGGCACTCCGCGCGAGCGTGTTGCGCCTCTGGGAGAGCATCGGCACGGATCCCCAAGGTGTGACCCGCTTCAACGAATCGATCGACGAGGCACTGACCGAAGCCGTCGAGACGTTCACCAAGACGACCGAGCATTTTCGCGAGCAATCCCTCGGCATCCTGAGCCACGACCTGCGAAATCCGCTCGCGGCGATCATCATGGGCTCGACGTTGCTCATCAGCTCCGACGACCTCGACGATCGAAAGCTCAGGATCGCCACGCGCATGTTCAGCAGCGCGAACCGGATGAACCGCATGGTCTCCGACCTGCTCGATCTGACCCGTACGCGATTCGGCGATCGGATTCCGGTCGTGCCGACGTCGATCGATCTCGAGCCGTTGTGCCGCCAGGTGATCGCCGAGCTGGAAGGGAAGCGCTCCACGGGTGACGTGCGATTCACGGCCAGCGGCAATCTTCACGGGGAATGGGATAGCGACCGCATCGCCCAGGTGATCTCGAATCTCGTCTGCAACGCGATCCAGCACGGCGACAAGGGCGAGCCGATCACGGTGGTCGCTACGGATCATGGCGAGGAGATCGCGCTGGAGGTCCACAACGGCGGCGCAACGATCCCGCCGAACGTGCTGGCGACCATCTTCGAGCCGATGCCTCGTCACGAGGGGAACACGAGGACCGAGAGCGGGCTCGGTCTGGGGCTCTACATCGCCTCGCAGGTGGTGCTGTCGCACGGTGGCACGCTCCAAGTGACATCCACCGACGCTGCTGGGACCACGTTCACCGTGCAGCTCCCTCGTCACGTCCCGAGCGATGTTGCAGCTCGCCTCCAACCGAAACACGGCGCGTGACCTCGAGCCGCGTGACCACCGCGTTTGTCGACGTGACGAGCGCAGATCAACGCGATGAGGCCGTGCTTTGCAGGCGCGGTAGACCACGAAAGGGCACCCGGTCCCGGGCCGATCGTGAACGCGGATCGTTCCGCCGAGCGCTGCCGCGGCGTGCGGCATCGCGAACGACGGCGCGTGTGGATCGACGTCGAGGACTAACACTACTGCGTTGACGCTTCGGGATCACCTTTCGCCGACTTCGGCGCGATGGCACGGGAAGGCGTTGCGGATTCGGCTCTGAAAGAGGCGACCGTTTGAGGGGGCGTCGACAAGGGCGTCGT
>JACCYD010000077.1 GCA_013696695.1 Deltaproteobacteria bacterium
GCGAGAGCCGCGGCGTCGCGTTCTCGCGCAAGACGTTCGAGCACGTGCGCGCTCGCTATCGCATCGATTGCCGGTGGAAGTGGGAAGCGTTCGCGCAGCACGAATTCGACAAGTTCCGGCGGCTCAGCGTGCGCGCGGTCGCGGGCACGGGTCCGGCGCTGCAGATCGTCAACGAGAAAACATTCGCGATGCTCGCCGGCGCGGCGTACCTGTTCGAGATCGAGCAACTCGACGAGCGGCCGATGACGATCGACGCCGGCGACCGCACGTTCGCGCACCGCGCCTCGTTGTATCTGACGGGCGTCGAGAAGATCGGCGAGCACGTCGCGATCGTGCAGACGCTCTACGCGCAGCCGCGGCTCGGTGATCCAGGGGACCTCCGCATGCTCGCCGAGGTGTCGGTCACCACGAAGCTGTCGAAGCACGTCGCGCTCACCGATTCGTTCACGGTCGCGTACGACCGCACGCCTCCCGACGGGATCAGGCGGTTCGATACGCAGCTGACATTCGGCTTGCTCGTCAGCTTTTGATCGACGTAGGGAACCTCGCCAGCCTCGGGAGTGGCGAGCACCAGCGTGGACGCAGCCATAACTGGTTGAAACAACGAGGAGCACTTTTGATCCCACCGACGTTTCGACCCAAGACAGATGAAACCGGCGGCATCCAAAACTGTCTCAAGTTCCCGAATAGACCGAAGGAACGCGACGTTCGTTCGATGTTCGTTCTTTCCAGACTACCGAGGTGATCCCGATGCTGACTCGCAAACTGGCAGGACTCTCCACTGCAACGCTCGCTGTGTTGTTCAGCGGCTGCCTCGATGACGGCAAGCGCGCTGTCGAAACCGACGCGACACCGAAGCCGGCCGCGACGTCCACCAAGTTGCCGCCGATGGTGGAGACACCGGGTCAGCTACAAGGCGCACTCGCCGACAAGCTCACGCAGGTGAGCCTGCCGGTGCCGAAGAGCGGCGAAGCGCAGACGTTCAAGTTCGGCAAGGGCGAGTACGAGCGTGAAGCGTGGGTCGCGAAGCTGCCCGAGAACGGCCAGCTCGTCTCCGTCGCGTACGCGAATGGCAAGATCTTCGTCGGCGGTGGCTTCGACTCGAGTGCGATGTACGCACTCGATGCGAAGACCGGCAAGCGCCAGTGGGTCTCGTACAACCTCGCCGATCCGGGCCCGACGGCTGCGGTGGTCGACAACGACGAGCTCGCGTTCGATACGTTCAGCTGCTCGCTCGCGGTGCTCACCGCGTCGACCGGCAAGGTGCTGTGGCAGAAGTGGATCGGTTCGGAGACGCCGACGCAGCCCGCGTTCACCAAGGACTTCGTCCTCGCGCCGCACCCGAACGACGACGGTGGCTTCGCGCTGTCAGCGTACAAGCGGAAGACCGGCGCCGATGCGTGGCATGCGAGCATCGATGGCCACGGCATGACGGCTCCGATCGTCGCCGGTGACTACGTCTACGTGACCACGACGAACGGCACGCTCTACAAGTTCGATCTCAAGGGCAAGCGGCAGTGGTCGCAGCGCATCAACGCGCTGTCGGCGCCGTGGATCGACGGCGACGAGATTCACGTCGCGGTGCACGAGAAGAGCGTCGAGTCGCAGATCGTGCTGTCCGCCGCCGACGGCAAGCGGCTGCGCACGGTGACGTCTGCGAAGTGGCCCGGGGATGCACCCGGCGACGACACGCACGCGATCTGGTCGTACGAAGGCTCGCGCCCGGTGGTCAAGGACGGCATCCGGTTCACCGCGATGGGCGATCGCGTCGAGGCCCGCGACGCGCGCACCAACGAGCTGCACTGGGAGCGCGATCACACCGTCGGGACCGGCGCCCGCAAGGTGACCTCGGTGATCGCGGCGGGTCCGCTCGCGTTGATCACTTCGCGCGATGGCCACATCGTCGCGCTCGACGCGAAGACCGGCATGAAGCGCTTCGGCTACGACTTCGACGCGACGATCACGGCGCAGCCGGTGATCGCCGAAGGCTGGATGTACGTCGCCACCTCGCGTGGCCAGGTGTTCGCGTTCGACCTCGGCAACAAGGCGATCGACGGCTGGCACATGTGGGGCGGCAACGCCCAGCACAACCTGTAGCGAGTTTCTCGTCCGTCGCAGCTGTCGCAGCGCAAACCGCCGCGGTTCTCGACGACATCCGGCGGTAGAGTGCGGCGATGGCTTGTCGCTGGCTCGCGCTTCTCGTCCTCGCTTCTTGTGGTCCCGCGAAGCCGAACGTGACGGTGCCAGCGCCGGTATCCATCGCGGCGGATCCGAGCACCGCGCCGGATGCCGGTTCCTTGACGCCTCCGCAACCGACGCTGCGCCTGCCGAAGAACTTCGTCCCGACGAGCTACGACGCGAGGCTGACGATCGATCCGAAGAGGCCCACGTTCGACGGCGTGGTCGCGATCGTCGGCGACGTCAGCGAGCTGTCGTCGGTGATCTGGCTGCACGGCACCAAGCTGACGATCAAGCGTGCGTTCGCTCGCAAGGGGAGCGGCACAGAGCTACCGATCACGGTGACGGCCAAGGAGCCCGAGCTCCTCGAGGTGCGCCCGGAGCATCCGCTCGAGCCCGGCGAGTGGACACTCGTGTTCGAGTACAGCGGAGCATTCGACACCAACAACACCGCGGGCGCGTTTCAGCAAACGGTCGCCGGCCAGTCGTACGTCTACTCGCAGCTCGAGGCGACGTACGCGCGGCGCGTGTTCCCGTGCGTCGACGAGCCCGATAACAAAGTTCCGTGGAAGCTGACGCTGGACGTCCCGAAGGACCTGGTCGCGGTGAGCAACACGCCAGCCACCGAAGCGCCGCTCGGCGCCGCGATGAAGCGTGTGGAGTTCGCGCAGACCAGGTCGTTGCCGACGTACCTCGTGGCGTTCGGCGTCGGGCCGTTCGAGATCGTCGACGCTGGCAAGACCCGCAACGGCGCGCCGATCCGGATCGTGACGCTCGCGAAGCGCTCTGCCGAGACGGCATGGGCGGCGAAGACCACCGCGCCGCTCGTCGAGGCGCTCGAGGATTGGTTCGGGACGCCGTATCCGTACGACAAGCTCGACATGCTGACGATCCCACTCACCGTCGGGTTCGGTGCGATGGAGAACGCCGGGCTGATCACCTTCACGGAAACGCTGATCCTCGGCGATCCGGTGAAGCAATCGAAGGCGCGCCAGCACTCGTGGGTGGTGGTCGCCGCGCACGAGATCGCCCACCAGTGGTTCGGCAATCTGGTGACGATGAAGTACTGGGACGACATCTGGCTCAACGAGGGCTTCGCGAACTGGGTGATGCTCAAGGTCACCAGCAAGATCGATCCGACCTACAAGGACGACCAGGGCGTGCTCGACATGCGCAACGGCGCGCTCGGTGCCGATGGGCTGGTCAGCGCGCGTCAGATCCGCCAGCCGATCGAGACCGCCGACGACATCGCCGGCGTGTTCGACGGCATCACCTACAACAAGGGCGCCGCGGTCCTGAACATGTTCGAGCGCTACGTCGGCGCCGCGACGTTCCAGCAGGGCGTCCGCGATTACCTGAAGAATCGCGCGTGGGGAAACGCGACGTCGAAGGACTTCGTGTCGGCGATCGCCGCAGCGGATGGCGGCAAGCACGGCGACATCGAGAGCGCGTTCGCGACGTTCCTCGATCGGCCGGGCGCACCGGAGATCACGGCCTCGATCTCGTGCAAGGGAACGGGCGCCAAGCTCGAAGCGAGTGTCGCCCTCGCGCAGAAGCGCTATGTGCCGCTCGGTGCGCCCACGCCGCCCGCGTCAGGGCCGTGGGCGGTGCCGGTGTGCGTCGTCTTCGACCAAGCGGGCAAGCGCGCCGAGGCGTGCACGCTGCTCTCCGCCGAGACCGGCGCGCTCGCGTTGCCGGCGAACACGAGCGGGCCAACAAAGACCTGCCCGCGTTGGGTGATGCCAAACGTCGACGGACGGAGCTACTACCGCACCGCGTACACCACGCAGCAGATCACGACGCTGCGCGATGTCGCGTGGGGGCAACTGTCTTGGAGCGAGCGCCGCGCGGTGTTCTTCGATGTCCAGGAAGGCGTGTCGAGCGGGCGCGTGCCGCTCCAGCTCGCGCTGTCGTTCATCCCGAAGCTGCTCGCCGGCAACGATCGCTTCACGATCGAGCAAGCGCTCGGGCTTGCGAACGGTGTCGAGTGGTTGGTCGCCGACGAGCTGCGCGGCAAGTACGAGTACTGGCTGCGCACCACGTTCGGCGCGGCCGCCACGGCCGCGGGCTTCGAGCCCAAGGCCAGCGACACGCTCGATCTCGAGACCACGCGAAATGCGCTGGTCTCGACGGTAGCGTGGACGGCACGCGACCCGGTGCTGGTGGCGGAAGCGGTGCGGCTCGCCGCGCGCTACAAGGACCTGCCGCAATCGACCCGCGGCATGGTGCTGTCGATCGCCGTCGATGCGAAGCCCGAGATCTATCAGCAGATCAAGAAGGACCTCGCCGCGGAGACCGACCGCACGCGGCGCGAGGAGATGATCTCCGCGCTCGCGAGCACCCGCGATCCTGTGCGGCACAAGGCCACGCTCGAGCTCGTGCTCGATCCCAAGCTCGACATCCGCGAGACGCAATCGATCCTGTGGACCGGCTCGACCGACGCGACGCGCGAGATGGGGCGCGCGTACTTCATGGCGAACGACGCCGCGATCCTCGAGCGGATGCCGCCCGACGGTACCGCGGGTCAGATCTCGGGTTTCGCCTATCTGTTCGTCGGCACTTGTAAGGCCGAGCGCCGCAATGAAGTGGCGGCGTACATCGCGAAGACGTTCGGCACGCTGCCGGGCGGCGCGCGCAACGTCAAGCAAGCGACCGAGTCGCTGGATCAGTGCATCGCGAAGCGCAAGGTCACCGAGGCCGAGGTCAAGGCGTGGCTCTCGGGCTTGCGCCTGCCGAAGCCGAAAAGGTAGCGAGGCATCTCCACCGAAATTGGCGTCAACCGACATCGCGCCATCGTCGCACCCGTCGATGGTACTAGCGATCGGCGGTTGCCGCTCTGATCACTCGCCGGTGAGGAGCCCGCAGCACTGCTTCCACTTGCGCATCGAGCCGCACGGGCAGAGGTCGTTGCGCCCCGGCTTCTTCGGCTTGATGCGTGCCATCTCGCGCGCCGAGGGAAACTTCGACGGGCGCGCGGCGCGGCCGATCACCTCGGCGGCCTCGAACTTCGAGGCGATGTCGTCGAGCTTCGCTTCGGTGAACCAGGCGCGCGCTTCGTCCTCGAGCTTGCTCGCGAGGGCGAGGTAGCGGCGCGTGTGCTGGCCGTGATCGTAATGCGCGACCTTTCGATAGCCCGCGGGCACCTCGACCAGTGCATTGCCGCCGGCGAAACCGTACGTGCCGACCTCGCGCGCGGGGAGCAGCTGCCACTCGATCTTGAAGAGGCGATACGCGACGGCGGCGAGCCCGACCCACGCGCGTGCCTCGTTCTGGTTGAACGGGTGGAGAAACGCGGCTTCCTCCGACGGCGGCACGGCGTCGGGCACCCCGTAGGGCAAGCCGACCGGCGTGCCGTAGTTCGGCAACGTCGGATCGCCGCACATCGCGTGGATGGTCTCGTGGACGCAGAAGCCGAGGAGCCTGCTGTGAATGCACGGGCCGTCGCGCACCGTCACCCAGCGCACGTTGCCGAGCTGCTGCTGGATCCGCCACATCGTCGGCGCCGCGAGATCCCAGATCACCGTCTGCCCCCAGCCGCGCATCGCATCGTCGAAACGATAGAGCGCCTCGATGCCAGCAATCCGCTCGTCGAGGGACAGCGCGTCGTGGCACTGACACGCGCACGGTAGCGGCGTGTTCACGGCATCGACAACGCTGGCCGGCATTGGCCCGAGGATACCGCGTGTATCGGCGAGGCGCGCGACCCACTGTGCTTGCGAGGTTCTCGGTCCCGGCGTACGACGCGGCATGCGTTACGGATTCCGCATCGTCAACGTGTTCACCGTCGGCAACGACAAGTTCTCCGGTAACCCGCTGTGCGTCTTCGACTCCGCCAACGGGATGACCGACACGCAGATGCAGGCGCTCGCGCGGCAGATGAACCTGTCGGAGACCACGTTCGTGTTCCGGGAACAGCTCGGCCGCCACTCGGCGCACATCCCCCTCGGCCCGGAGGTCCGGATCTTCACGCCCGGCTTCGAGATGCCGTTCGCCGGCCACCCGACGCTTGGCACCGCGGCCGTGGTCGCGGTCGGTAACGAGGTGACGCTCGAGATGAAAGCCGGCAACGTGCAGGTCAAGCGCGAAGGCAACGACTGGACGCTGCGCGCCGTGCAAGCACCGGTCACGCGGCCCGTCGAGGCGTCGCGCGCCGAGCTCGCGGCGATGGTCGGCCTGCCGCCCGAGGCGATCTCCGACGAGCCGCTGTGGGTGTCCACCGGCGTCGAGCAGCTCGTGATCCCGGTCGCGACGATCGCACACGTCAAGGCCGCGCGTCCGACCTACGACTTACTCGAGAAGCACGGGTTCTCCGCGACGCGTCAGGAAGCGATGGCCTATGTGTGGGCGCGCGGCGTTGGTGATCAGATCGCCGTGCGGTTCTTCTTCACCCTCTCCGGCAGCGTGATCGAGGATCCGGCCACGGGCTCGGCATGCGCGAACCTCGGCGGCTGGCACGTCGCGACCGGCAAGCCACTACCGATGGTCGCCACGCTGCGTCAGGGAGATGCCGTCGGTCGTCCATCGCGGCTCGTCCTGAGGGTCGATGCCGACGGTGCGATCTTCGTCAGCGGCAGTGTGATCGAGCTCGGCGCTGGCCACATCGAGGTGTAATCCGACGGCGATCACGCCAGATCCGACAGTTCGGGTTACCGACGGGGATTCAGGGCGAACGGGTGTTCACAGTCGGTGTACCCGCGTTGGCAGCCGGCCGCGGCGCAGCGGTTGCTGAGGTGCGCAGCATGAGAACGCTCTCGGCCCTCCTCGTCACCGTCGGCCTCGCCGGCACCGCAAATGCGGGCGAGCTCGACCTCAATCTCGGCCTCCAGACCACCCACACGGCGTGGGATGACGATCACGGCGGCGGTCCGACACTCGGCGCGACCTATCTGTTCCGGCGCTGGATCGGCATGTCGTTCATCGCGAAGGAGCACTACGGCACCGTCGACGATCGCCTGATGAGCTACTACTCGATCAACGCGGCGTTCCGCACCACGCTCGAGCGCTTCCGGCTGACGGGCAACGCCGGCTTCGTGCATCAACACGAGGAGACGCGCGCCGCGATCGAGGATCAACCGCTCGCCTCCGCGTTCGGCGTCGCCGATGGCATGAGGCACCGGATGGCGTCGCGCGCCGGCGCTCAGCTCGCGTTGCCGTTTCGCGATCGCGCGAAGGGCGACTGGTACGTCGGGCTCGATCTCGACGCGACGTACTTCGCCGAGGAGGATCGCGGACCGCGGTGGATGACGTCGGTCGGCCTGTCGATCGGCTTCACGCACGACTTCTCGAAGAAGCCGCCGGCGACGACGAAGGTGGTGCGCAAGTGAAGGCGCTGCTGCTCGCGCTCGCCGCGTGCACAGAACCGATGCCGATCGACGACATGACCTGTCCGCCCGAAGGCACGCTGCTGACGTACGACAACTTCGGCGCCGACTTCATGGCCAGTCACTGCAACAGCTGCCACTCGACCGGCAAGAGCGGCGCGCCGCGCGCGTACCGCTTCGACACGCAGGACGAAGTGCTCGCCCACAAGGACCGTATCTTCGTCCGCGCCGCCGGCCCGAACCTCACGATGCCGCCCGGCCCGAACGATCCCCCGCAAGCCGCCCGCGACCAACTCGCCGAGTGGCTCGCCTGCGGCGCGCCGTGATTCCCGTGTCTGTGACTCCGCAGGCTTACAGAGCGGGGACAGGATCCACCCCTCCAAACTCTCGGCATCACAAGGGTTCTGCGTGGAAACGCCAAATTGGTTTTCCGGAAAGCGATTTGACGTTTCCGTCCAGAACGCTAGCGATCTCGCGAGCGTGGAGGGGTGGATCCTGTCCCCGAGGTGGATGTTCGCGATTTTGCGTGGCCCCGCAGTGATCGTCGCTGTTGTGAAGGGAACTTGTGCAACTTGTGCCTGACCCCTCCGGCTGTTGAACGAGGCAACTTGTGCAACTTGTGCCTGACTCCTTTGCCTGGCAAGCGGAGTAGCCGGTTGGTCTCGAGGCGAATCGCAGATCTAGCGGCTTGTGGTGTGGCACGTCCGGTGCTGTTACCTCCGGCGTGCGCTCCGCCGTCTCCTTGTCGTTTTTGGCGGTGTTGGCGGGCTGCGCTGACGGCACCGGCGAACCGCCCGTCGATCCGAACGAAGGGCTGCTTCGCGACTTCCTCGACGGCAAGTTCGACAGCGCGGGGCACCCACTCAACGCGAAGACGCTCGAAGCCGAGTCGTCGTGTAGCGGGACGGTCACCACCAGCGGCGTCAAGCTTGCGGGGGCGTGCGAGCTTGCGGTGCCGAGCGGTGCGACCACCGGCCGGCTCGTCGTCAATGTTCGCTTGCGCGTGGTTCGCGCACCGTCGTCGGGCTCCGTCGTCAAGCTGCGGGTGATCGACACCGACGGCAACGAGATCGCGAAGGAGTCGCTGACCGCATCGCGACTGCGCGGACGCACCAGCTGGATGGATTTCTCGCTCGACCTCGAGACCAGCGTCGCCGCCGGCAAGCTGCGCATCGAGCCGCAGGGCGGCGCCGAGGTCGAGATCGACTATGCCGAGATCTTTCCGAAGAACTTCGGCCTCGTGATCGCGCCGGGCTCCGGCGTGATCGGCGATGCGGACGTGCTCACCATCGAGCTACCGAAGCTGCGCAAGCTCGAGCGGCTCGACGCTGGCGATCAGGATCTCCTGCCCGCTCTCGAGTCACTGCTCGCTCGCGGCGTCGCGACCAAGACCACCACCGGCTTTCGCACGCTGATCCAGGTGCCGGTCGCCGCGCTGCTACCGGATCGGGCCGACGTCGTCGAGCTTCACGTGCGCGGCGCCGGCGATGCCGCACGCGTCCAGCTGTTGCGCGCCGCGCAAGACTGCACGTACGAAGGCGACCCCGCCGGCACGCGCGTGCTGATCACCGGCTTCCAGCCGTTCCCCGCCGACGGCACGCACGGCAACGTGTCGGCAGAAGCGGTGACCGCGATGGATCCTGCGAACCTCCGCGGTGCGCAAGTCATGCGGATGGTGCTGCCCGTCGAGTACGACCGCGCACCGGCGATGATCGGCGAAGCGATCGCACGTTGTGCGCCCGACGTCGTCATCAGCTTCGGCCAGGGCGGCGGCGCGATCGCGCTCGAGAAGACGGCCTACAACCTTCAGGACACCGGCGAGATCAGCGGTGGCGTCCCCGACAACCGCGGCATCATTCGCGCCGCGGTGCCCATCGATCCCACGGCCGGCGAGGAGCGCTCGACGTTACTGCCGCTCGACTCGATCCGGATCGCGATGGAAGACCTTGGCGAATTCCCCGAGGACTCGACCGATCCGGGCCGCTACATCTGCAACAACACGATGTGGAACAACATCGGCGTGATGAGCGCGCGTGGCGGACGGGGTGGATTCATCCACCTGCCGTTCACGACGCGCTTCGATGACGAAGTGCGCGCTCGCTGGGCTCGCGTCGTCGAAGCCGCGATCCAGGCAACCGTCGATCAGAAGTAGAACGACGCGCCGAAGTTGAACTGACCGCCCGACAGATTGGCGGCGGTGCGCGGATCGCCGAGGCTGCCGCGACCATCGGTCTCCATCTCGTCGGAGCGCGGGCCCATCGCCATGCCACGCAGCTCGGCGTGGAGCGCGAGCCGGCGGAACCGGCGCTCGAGGCCGATGCCGAACGCGACGTGACCGCGATTGGCGGCATCGCGCGCTTCTTCACTCGAATCGTGGCGCTCGATCACGGTGGCGCCGAGGCCGCCCATCAGCCACCAGTTCCACGCGCGGTGCGGGCGAAAGCGATAGCGCGCGGCGAGCGTGCCGCCACCCATCGCGAGCTCGCCGTCTTCGCCGTCCTCGAGCACCTGACGACCACCCGAGAGCAACAGCTCGAGCTCGAAGTGCGGTGTGGCGCGATAGCGAATCGACAGCTCCGCGGTGCGGAACTGCGTCTCGTTTTGAGCGACGTCGTCATCGGCCGTGACCGACATCGCGCCGAGGTTGATCCCGACGGCGAAGCGATGCGCCATCACGGACACGCCACCACCACACGGATCGGTGACGATGACCGGAACGGCCGACGGCGGTGTCGGCGGTTCCTCCGGTTCCATCTCACCCGGGGCTTGAGCGAGTGCAGTGGCCGAAGCGAATAGGGGAACAACAAATCCGACGAGTCGTGCCGAGCGCATACCCCAGATAATTCCACGGTTCGTGCCATCGCAAGTCGAGGAAATGCACCCGAAGATCGTCGGCATTACCGACACCCGTGATGGTGATCGTGGCGGCTTCCTACACTACGATGTGCGAGTGGTAGGTCGGACCTTTGCCATCGGTGACATCCATGGGGATCTCACGGCGTTGCAGACGCTGTTCGAGCGCCTCCCGCCGAGGACGAAGGACGACACCATCGTGTTCCTCGGCGACTTCATCGACCGGGGTCCGGAGTCTGCCGGCGTGGTCGACTTCGTCCGCAAGCTCGAGACTACCGGCCCGGAGAAGATCGTGTCGCTCCGCGGCAACCACGAGGACGCGTGGGTCCAGGTGATCGACAAGGGCTGGCCAGAGTTCATCATGCCCCGCGCGAACGGCTGCCTCGAGTGCTTCCGCTCGTTCACCGGCGGCAAGCCTCCCGAGGATGACGACATCCCGACCGCTGCCGAGCTGCAGGGCATGTTCGACGGAAACTTCTTTCCGAAGGATGTCGTGAAGTGGATGCGCGGCCTGCCCCACTTCTACGAGGACGATCACGCGATCTACGTCCACGCCGGGATCAAGCGCACGAACGGCCGGTTCCCGCATCCATCCGAGGTGCAGCCGCAACGCGCGCTGCTGTGGCTGCGCGATCGCGATTTCTTCGAGAACTATCGCGGCAAGCTCGTCGTGTTCGGCCACACCACCACGCGCACGCTGCCGAACGAGCTGTCGACGCACACGCCGGAAGATCCCACCGATCTGTGGGCCGGCCCGTCGTGCATCGGGCTCGACACCGCGTGCGGCAAGGGCGGCTTCTTGACCGCCTTCGAGCTACCGGCACGCAAAGTCTACGAATCGCGTGGCTGAGCCGTCCGCGGGAACGAAGTACTCCGGTACTGGCGCGCCGGCAATCCGCATCGGTCGCGCGCTCGCTTCACCGATCGGCGTGCTCGTCACGATCCCGCTGCTGGTGATCGCCGTCGGCCTCGGCATCCTGTTGCTCGGCCGCGATGCGACGCGCACGGCGACCGGCGATCTCGTTCGCCGCCAGCTGTCGGAGCAAGCGAGGAGCGTACAGGCCGACGTCGCGTTCGCGCTCGATCAAGCCGGTCCGTTGATGGCGCGTACGCGCGTGCTCGCCGAGCGAAGGCTGGAACGCGACGCGATGTTGCTCGCGTTGCACGATCTGATCGTCGGCCGCCCCGGCGTTTCGTACATCAGCGTCAGCTTTCCCGACGGCACGTACTTCCACGCCAACACGACCCGCGATCGCGTGATCGAAGTGCAGCAGAGTCAGCTCACCCCGACGGGGACGCGGGTCGAGTGGTTCACCGTCGTCGGCGGCGCCGTGGTGCCGAAGCGCGACACCACGAACGCCTACGATCCGCGGAAACGCCCGTTCTGGGAGCTCGCGGTGAAGACGCGCGACCGAGCGTGGGCGCAGCCGTACACGTTCGCGATGACCTTCGATACCGGCATCACGTGCACCGAGCCGATCTACGACAAGGCCGGTGCGCTCGCCGCCGTGCTCACCGTCGACTTCGACATCGCAACGCTCTCCTCGATTATCTCGCGCGAGGCCGCCTCGCGCGACACCGTGGCCCGCCCGACACTCGACGACGCCCGCACGATCGTCTACACCGGCGACGGGACGATCCTCGCGTATCCCGCCGGCGACAAGCTCGCGATCGCGAAGACCGATCAGCTGCTGAGCTACAAGCAGCTGAACGATCCGGCACTCGAGGCGCTGTTCGCCGAGGCGGCAGCGCCCGAGCTCCGGCTACTCGATCTCGGCAACGGCGACGATGGCTGGCTTGCCTCCGTCGCGCCCGTCGGTGGCCAGCGCGCCGGCGTCGCCGTGCCGCTCGACTGGTACGTCGCGACGATCGTGCCGGTGAAGACGCTGCTCGGTCCGACCCGGAAGCTCGAGCGCTCGAGCGCGATCGCGAGTGCCGGTGCGTTGCTCGCCGCGGTGCTGCTCTCGATCGTGCTCGCGTGGAACCTCGTGCGCATGCGCCGCCAGGTCGCCGCGTCTCGCGCGGAGGCTCGGTCGGCGCAAGCGCGCGCGAAGGAGCTCGGCAGCTACCGCCTCGTCGCCAAGCTCGGCGCCGGCGGCATGGGCGAGGTGTGGCGCGCCGAGCACCGCATGCTCGCACGCACCGCCGCGATCAAGCTGATCCGCCCCGAGGCGCTCGAGCGCGATCCCGCCAACGTCGAGGAGATCCGCGAGCGGTTTCGCCGCGAGGCGCAGACGCTGGCGTCGATGCGCTCGCGCCATACGATCGAGATCTTCGATTACGGCGTCACCGAAGCCGGCGTCTTCTACTTCGTGATGGAGCTCCTCGACGGTGTCGATCTCGAATCGTTGATCGTGCGCTACGGCGCGCAGTCACCGGCTCGCGTGATCCAGCTCTTGATCCAGGCGTGCTCGTCGCTCGCCGAAGCGCACGACGCCGGCCTGCTCCACCGCGACATCAAGCCGCCAAATCTGTTCATCAGTCGCGCCGCCGACGAGGTCGACATCGTCAAGCTGCTCGATTTCGGCATCGTCCAGACCACGGGCGAGATCGCCGCGGAGTCCAAGGCCAAGGCCGTGATCGATCCCAGCGTCTCGAGTATCCCGACGTCGGACAAGCTGACGCAGCTGGGCGCGATGGTCGGCACACCGGGCTTCATGGCGCCGGAGCAGATTCTCGGGATGGAGCTCGACGGGCGCGCCGATCTGTACGCGCTCGGTTGCTGCGCGTGGTGGCTGCTCACCGGCGAGGAAGTGTTCCGTCGCGACGAGGGCGGCGCGAAGTTCCTCCACAAGCACATCTACGACCCGGTGCCGTCGCTCCGCATCGCGACCCGCGGCTGGTGTCCGCCGCAACTCGAGGAGGTGATCGCCTCGTGCCTCGCGAAGGAGCCCGAACGGCGGCCCGCGAACGCGCGCGCGCTCGCCGACAAGCTCAAGGCGATCCCGATCCCCACCGAACAGCAGTGGACCGACGCGCGGGCCCACACGTGGTGGAACGAGTACAAGCCGCCGGTCCCTGTGACGCCGCCGACGGCGAGCAACGTCCAGGTCATCATGCCGGGCACCGTCGAACAGCGCCCCGCGAGCGCGACGTCGGAAGCCGCGATCGGCCCGACGATCGGCCCCCGCTGAACAGGTCACGAGCTGGCCATCGCGGACCCGAACACCGCGAGACCCAGCGGAATTCCGAGTGTCCGCATCGTCGGTAGGCGATCCTGTGAGGATCGTCCCAGTCGCGAGGATCTGCGGCAACCCGCGAACGCGAGGCAACTAATGGCGACTCGCGAGGTACCATGAAGCGATGTGGGCCCGTCGGATGTTGCGACTCGCGCTACTCGCCAGCGTCGCGACGTGTGGCTCCGACGATCCGGCCGTCCCGCTCGATTCCACGCCCGCGCCGGATAGCGGGCCGTGCCTCGACTCCAACGCGACGTGTAACGGCGACGTGTTGACGGTGTGCAGCGGCGCCGGCGCGCAGGTGATCGAGGAGACCTGCGGGTGGGGTTGCGAGGTGCTGGGCTCGTCGCCGCGATGCAGGCGGTTGGTGCCTACTGGTGGCGCCGCCTCCACGGTCGACACGTTGCCGACGACGCTCGTCAACCTCCCCGAGTTCAGCCTGGCTGGCACGCTCGACGGCACGCTGGGCAAGATCAACGGCATCGACGCATCCGCACTGGGCGTCGACTTCAAGCTCGTCAACGGCATCGCGGTGTTTCGGTTCAACAGCCTCGCGATCGGCGGAGTCAGGCTCGCGGGCACATCCCCGATCGTCGTGATCTCCGAC
>JACCYD010000080.1 GCA_013696695.1 Deltaproteobacteria bacterium
GTCGGGGGTCTCGAGCGTCACGATCGGCGCGAGTGACGCGTCGCGGGCATAGAGGCCCTTCGCGCAGCGCTCGTCGACGACGAGACGCGCGGCGAGCACGCTGGCGCCTGCAGACGAGGCGGTGTCGACCGTCCACTTGTCGTCCTCGATCCCGGCATACGCGGGATCGCCAATCAACCGCGTGACGACGGCGAAGCCCGCGATCGTCGCGGTGCAGCCGCCATCGACGGTGAGCTGCTTGGTCTCCCAGCCGCGAAACCGCGCAGGCAGCGCCGCCGCGCGAACCTCCGCGATCGTCGACTCACCATCTTCGTCAGAGACCAGCCGGCGCTTGCCGTGTGCGGGCTCGTCCTCCGAGAGCTTCACGTAGGTCGCGCCGCCGGCGCGAAACGCCAACAGCAGCTGATTCGAGGGCGCGGGCGGCGGCGCCGCTTGCTGCACGGCGACGGCGAGCGACACGCGCACGGGCTCGTCGGCGATCGGTGCGAGCGGCACTGGAACCGCGGCGTCCTCGAGCTTCGCACCGGGGGTGGCGAACGCGACGAGCGCGAGCAGGCCGCAAACCGTGCTGACGGCGAGCACCTGAGAGATGGGCGAAGACGAAGCGATGCGAGCCATGCCCGGAGGAATTGCAAGCACCGCGCCTCGCAACACCCGAGGCGGCAGGCCCGGTTAGCTCGGCTGTTGCCCGAGAGACACGCAGATCGCGTGGCTCGACGGCGGCGGAATAATCACCCGCGCTTGGGCTTGAGCACGCCGGCCGCGCGAAATGCCGACATCCAATCCGTGACGGCCTGACTGACGAGCTGATCGATGACGTCGCTGCGCGAGGAAAAGTGCACGCGCTTCGAGGCCTGCGACGTCACGGTCTTCGACCACACGACGCGGCCGTTCGAGAGATCGACGATCGAGAACGTGCCGACCAGCGTGCCGTCGTACCACTTGCAGATCCCGCGGCGCGGCTCGGCGATCGATAGCTCGCTGACCGTCAACTCGGCGCGATGCGTCGGCGTCGCTCGATCGACGCCGTCGATCGGGATCACCTTGAACGCTTTGAGCGCGACGAGCTGATCGTGGATCGCGGTCGCGGCCGTCACGCTGACGCCGAGGGCCGGCTTCGCCCACGACAGCACGGCCGGGCCTGGGCTCGGCTGCGTGCCGAGGATCTGCGGCACCAGCTCCTGCGGGGTCTTCGCGAGCGTGCTCGCCGTGACGCGCGGGAGCTCGATGCGTCGCCACGCGGTGGCTGTCTTGACGTCGACCAGCGTTCCGAACAACGTAACCGTCGAGCCTTCCGGCACGATCGCGAGCGAGAGCACGTACGACGCACCGAGCTTGGTGCCGAGCGAGGCCAGACACGGCAGCGTCGTGCACTCGGTGTCCTCGTCGTGCGTCACCGTCTGGATCCGCTTGGTGTCGTCGAGCGCGACCAGTAGCCGGGCATCGAACGCGCGCGCCGCGTTGACGTCGATCGCGTGACTCGGCGCGAGCGGCAACACCAGCACCTTCGGCTTGGGATCAGCGACTGCGGTACCAGCGGCACAAACGACGGCCATCGCGACGACGAAACGCATGCCGCTAGCGTGACTCGTCCTCGACGAGGACACCGCGGCACAGCCTGGCAATTTTGCCGGAGACCGCGTTAGAAATGCGTGAACGGAGGGCGTCATCGCTGCACGCACACGACCACGTGATGCTCGGTGATATCGGCGCGTCGCGCGACGCCGGTGCGCGGATCGACGACCGCGGCGTAGCGCAGGTTCGATGCGTCGAGCTTGGTGCCCGCCGACCACATGGTCTGCCGCGACCGGGTGGAGAGCTGCGCGAATCCCGCGCCGAGCCCGTTCGCGACCGCGCTGACCAGCTCCACCTCGCGCGGCAACTCGTAGCCGCGACCGCGACAGCTGCCGACGGCGGTTGCTTGATCGCTCGCATGATCGACGACGATCCACGTGCGGCGATGGTCATCGACCCACACCGGCGGCGCTGCATCGTTGCTGGTGCGCGGTGTGAACGTGATGCCGACGCCGGTGCCTTCGACGACGCGAGGAAACATCGCCGCCCAGGTATCGCGCTTCACGGTGCCGCCTTCGCGCACCAGCGAGCTCAGAATCTGCCGAAGTGGGAGGCGAGACAGCCGCTGGCCGAGCTCGTCGGGCCGCAACCCGAGCTCCGCCGCGGCGGCCTTGAGATCGAGCTCGTTCTCGTAGCGAGTCACCAGCGCCGTGACGGGCTCGTCCGCCGGCTCGCTCGGCTTCGCGCCGATCGCGGCGAGGGCCGAGGCGAAGCGCGCGCGATCCTGGTTGTAGAGTCCCGTCATCACGTCGGCGCTCGGATGCAGCAGCTGCACGCGCTCTCGATCGGTGCGCTCGAGGCCAACCGCGCCGTCGCGTAGCTGATCCGGCTTGGGCACGATGCCGGCCGCGTGGCAGCCGATGCACGACACCGCATTCTCGACCGTGCGATCGGGACGCCGCGGATCGCTGACGATCGATGTCGGGGCGCGATCGATGCGCTTGCCTGTCTTGTCGACGAGCAAGTACGCCTGGAAGCCGTTCGGCAGGTTGAAGATGATCTCGCCGCCCGCCGCCACGAAGTCGAGCGGATGCGCGAACACGTTCTCGCGACCGACGCTCGACGCGAAGTCGTAGCTGCGCCACAACGCACCGAAGCGCGTCGGGTGACGCTCGATCACGCGGTTATTGACCGACACGCCGGAGCGATTGAAGCCCGCGCGCGCGACTCGATCTCGTGACCACGTCGCGCGCGACGCGATCGTCCGCGCGACGTTGTCGGCGAGATCGACGCCGAGACGCCGCGCGAGCTCGACGTCGGTGTCTGGCATCCCGAGCACGGCGTGATAGAGCGGACCGCGCGTGGTGGTGGCGACGAACCAGTCCGCGCGGATCGCCTCGGGCACGCGACCGCGGGCGACGCCATACGGATAGCTCGCGCGCACGGTGTCCCAGGTCGCCGCGCTCCACCCGAGATCGCGAAGGTCGATCCGGAACAGGGTTCGCTCGCGATCGACTGCAACCACCGGCGGCGGCTTTGCCGACCACGTCAAGCTCGCGAGCGAGATCGCCAGTGCGGTGCGGTAGCGATCGAGCTGTGCTTCCGAGGCGCCGGCGTTCGCGAGATGGACGAGCGAGAACCAGCGCGGCTGCGCGTCGTACGACAGGCGGGCGGCATCGGCCGCGAGCACGCGATCGACCTCGCGCCAGCCGCGAAATCCTGTGGTCGTAGGCATACTGTCGATCCACGCGCGCAGCGCTGCGATCTCGGTCGCGCTCGGCCGCAACTTGACGCTCTCCGGTGGCATCTCGCCGTCGACGATCCGGCGCATCAGCTGCGAGCGCGAGGCATCTCCGGGGACGACATACCCCTCGGTGACGAGGCGCTTGGAATCGGTGATGTACCCGAGGTCGCCCTCGGCCTTCGCCGCGTGGCACTTGCCGCAGTACTTCTGCAGCACCTCCGTGCCCGTGATCGGCTGATCTGCACGCGCCGGCGAGCACGCACCGATCGCGAGCAGGAGAGCGAGGCTCCGCATGCCCGCGAGGATGCACCGCCGGCCTCCCCGGTGCCCGCCGCTTCACGCGGGTGTCACGTACCGGTGCCGTGGTTTCACGAGCTTTGCCGCGCTACCCTACCGGCTCGTGCAGAGAGTCTTGGTCATCGCGTTCCTGGCGGCGTGCGGAAGCGCTCGCGAGCCCGGTCCCGGCAGTGGCAGCGGCAGCGCGCCCACGGGTCCCGAGCCCGCGCCGTGGTCCGATGCGTGGGTCAACCGCGAGGGCAAGCGGTTCGCCGAGGACGATGCGTATCGCCGCGCCGCGCTCGAGAAGTCTCTGGTCAATCACACCAACACGTACTCGGCGCAGCGGCTCGGCGCCTACGCGCTGGTCGAGCGCGGCTGGGACGTGTTGCCGGTGTGGAATCCGCGAACGCTGCCGGTCACCGCCGACCTCGCGGCTCAGCTCGAGCGCGGGGACATGCCCGCGATCGTCGAGGGTCAGGCGCCGCTGTGGGACGGCAAGGTGCCCACCACGATGGAAGGCTGGGTCGCGCTCGGCAAGCGCGTGTTCTTCGAGTATCCGATGCGCTCCGAGGTGTTCATGGAGTGGGGGCTGACGAAGCGCGCGCTGGCGGACTCCGTCGGAGTCGAGCGCACGTCCGACGGAACCATCCCCGGGCTCGTCGTGTTCGCGAACGTCGATGGGCGAACGCGGGTCGGCATCACCTGCGCGATCTGCCATACCGCGGTGCGCGATGGCGAGCTCGTCGTCGGGGCCGCCCGCCGCCGGTTCGATTACGGCAAGCTCCGCCTCGAGTTCTTCGCCGACACGCGTTCGTTCGTCGAACCCGAGCTCGCGCGCCGGATGGGGACGTGGGGTCCAGGCCGCGCCGACGTCACCGAGGACAACGACGAAGATCCGGTCGCGATCCCCGATCTGTGGGGGCTGCGCGACCAGGCCGTGCTCACGCAAGCGGGCACGATCGAGCATTCGAGCCCTCTCGCCCTCGCGATCCGCCAGGACACCCAGCTCACGCACTC
>JACCYD010000118.1 GCA_013696695.1 Deltaproteobacteria bacterium
GGCGACGCCCTGGCCGACGAGCGTCGAGTGACCGACGGTGGCGACCGCATCGCGCGCGCCCATGCCGGTGCCGGCCGACAGGGTGTTGGTCAGGCTGCCGGCCTGGATCGCGGCACCTTGCGCGACCACCTCGTCGGGGTTGATCTGATTGTTCGGTTCGCGGCCGAACAGCTCCGCGAGCCGCTCGCGCACGAGCGGGATGCGCGTCGAGCCGCCGACGCAGAGCACGTCGGCGATCTGGCGCGGCACCAGCCCGGCGGCGGTCAGCACCTGGCGCGTCACCTCGATGGTGCGGTTGATGTAGCCCGACACCAGCTCCTCGAACTGCTTGCGCGTCACCGAGAACGGCAACCTGCCAGTGGTGCCGTTCGGCATGTCGAGACCATCGATCTCGCCCTCGGCCGCATCGTTCTCCGAGAGGTGACACTTGATGGCCTCGGCGCCCATCATCAGCTTCATCATCAGCGCCGCGTGCGGCCGCGGATCGATGCGCAGCACGCGGTTGCACTCCGCGGCGAGCACCTCGGCCAACGTGCGATCGAGATCGTCGCCCCCCAGGAAGAAATCACCGTCGCTGGCAAGCACCTCGAACACCTCTCCGTTCAGCCGGAGGATGGAGACGTCGAACGTGCCGCCGCCGAAGTCGAACACGGCGATCAGCTGTTGCTTGTCCTTGCCGAAGCCGTACGCGAGCGCCGCCGAGGTGGGCTCGTTGATCAGGCGCATCACCTCGAGGCCGGCGAGACGGCCGGCTTCCTTGGTGGCCTGGCGCTGACCGTCGGTGAAGTTCGCGGGCACGGTGATCACCGCGTCCTTGACCTGCGTGCCGAGCTGGCGCTCCGCGCACCGCTTGAGGTGGAGCAGCACGTGGGACGAGATCTCGGGCATCGTCATCCGGCGATCGCGAACGACCACGATCGGCTGCTGGTTCGGGCCTTCGACGACCTTGTAGCGGATGCCGGTCATCGCGAGCTGGACCAGCGGCGCGCGGATGTTCTGGCCGATGAACCGCTTCGCCGAGTGGATGACGTGATGCGGCTCGGTCAGCCGGTAGCGCTTGGCATCCTGACCGACGACCACGCCGCCGCTCGCGGGGAACGCGACGACCGACGGATGGACGCGCTCGCCACGCGGGCCGAGGATGAACTCGACACCCGTCGGGGTCGCGATTGCGGCGACCGAGTTGGTCGTGCCGAGGTCGATGCCGAGAGCGACTGCCATCTCGTAACGCCCAGTGTTGCTAAGAAATCCGGGCGTGTCGAGGTTTTGGCGGCTGGCTCATCGACTCGCGAGAACGAGCCAGTGGCCGAAGGCCCCGAACGGCAGGGTGTTGGTGACCTGGATGAGGCCGGTGGACGGGTCGGCGACGTCGACCTGGTTGCGGGTCGTTCTCAGGACCCGCAGCTTGCCGTTCGCGAACACCAGCCCGGTCGCAGCCTGGGTGTACGACGTGTTCCCGAGCAGATCGGTCGCTGGGTTGTAGACCCGCAACCCCGAGTCGAACGCGACGAACACGCGACCATCCGGCGCGAGCGCCACGGCGTTCCCGCGGCCGGTGCCCCCGCTGGGATCGGAGAGCTCGACGTTGGTGGTGCCGTTATCGGTGAACCGGATCGCCTCGGCCTTGCCGCCGAGCCGTGACACCGCGAACAGGCCGTTGCCGTTGTCGAAGAACGTCACCGCCCGAACCCGGTCGAGAAACGCGGTCTGGATGACGTCGAGATCGGGGGTCCCGGGCACGACATCTCGTTGGGTCATCGACTCGGTATCGACCAGGACGATCGACGAGCCGCTCGGGATCGCGAGGGTCGAGCCGTCGGGCGACAACGCCGGGTGGGTGAAGCCCTGGGCGTCGACGGCGCTGAGGTCGAGGCGGCCGGTCTCGCGCAAGTTCTCGTCGAGCCGGATCACGGTGAGCCTGCCGGTGTCGCGGGTCTTGCCGACCTTGGTCAGGCAATAGATGTTGGCCGAATCGGCGAGCAAGGCCTGGACGTTCGTGCGATCGCCATTCTGCACGCCGACGTCGGTGCCGAACACGCGGGTTTGCGTGACCATGTCCCAGCGCTCGATCGTCCCGTGGGTCGTGGGCACGTCGACGAAGTGCTCGCCGGTGAACAGCGCGGGGCGAACCTTGCCCTGGTTATTGGGACCGGACGCGAGCGTGTTGAACTTGGGCGTCTCGCGCACGCTGTTGTTCAGGAACACCGCACCGCTGTCGATGAACGCGACATCGCGAGACCGATTGCGGCTGGCGATGATCGACGCGTGATGGCCGAGCCGGAGACGGAAGGTCGCCACGCCGCTGACGCCGGTGAACACGAGGTTCCTGGTGATCGTGGCGTTCGGGGCGAAGGTCGCGGGTCCGAGGTCGACGAACGACAGGCCATCGGCGGTCGGGTTGGTGGTGGCGAACGATGCGCTGCTCGTCGACACGACCAGGGCCTTCGGGTTCTGGAAGTGCGAGGTCGAGATGTTCTGGAGCTGGAGCGCGAGCGTGAGCGTGCCGGCCGAGAACTGCGCGGTGGTGCCCGTGGTGTCGAACGCGACCGACGGAGTGACCACCGTCAGCGCGTTGTTCGGCACGTCGAACTGGAATTCGATCTCGAGATTGCCGAGCGCGATCTCGGAGCGCGCCGCGCTGGGTGGGCCGTAGTTGGTCAGATCGTCGAACGCCCACACGGCGTAGCGCACGCGGCCGGGCGGCCGGGCGGTGTCGATGAACTGCGTGCCCGATCCGACCTGGAGGATCTGGAGCGACGGGGTGAGGTCGGTGGCTGCCGTGTAGGTCTGGCCGCTCTCTGGCGAGGCATCGATCACGTCGACCACGCGGGCGACGACGGTGCCCGCGAAGTCCTGATCGATCGGGTTGGTCCACGTGATCGTCACGTCGGAACCGGCCGGCGTGACCACGAGGTCTTTGACCTTGCCGGGCCCGGTGACATCGGAGATGTAGGTCGCCGATTCGATCGCGCTCTGATTCCCCGCGCGATCGATCGCCAGGTACTTGAGCGTCATCCCGTTCGTGATCTCGACGATCGTGACCGGGCTCGGCTCGCCGGGCCCGGCGGTGGGATCGGGATCGCTGCCGTCGGTGGTGACGTAGAGCTGGGACAGCTCGTCGGTGGTGAGCGCGACGGCCGTGGGAATCGGCTCTCGACTGCGCTGCGCGGGGGGCGTCAGCGTGACGACGGGCGGCGCCTCGTCATCCGGATCGAAGCCGATGCAGTTATCTCCATCCCGAAACGTGCCCTCGCCACACTCGACCTTGCCGCCACAGCCTGGGGCGAGCAACGCCAATAAGGCGATCGCGATCGCGCGCATCAGAACGGGCTCCGGCCGAGCCAGTGCCCGCGCTGATTGAAGAACGGGAACTGCAGCTCCTCGGTGAAGTCCGGGTCGAATCTGCGGAGGTCACCGTTGCCGGCGTAGATCTTTCCGTCGAACACGTCGAGCGTGCGAACAGGAAATCCGAAGGTCTCCGTCGCGATGGTGTTGGTGAGATCGATCTTGTGGAGCGCGCTCTGGCCGCCGACCCAGATCTCGTTCGGCCCGTTGAAGGCCGCACGGAACAGCTTGCCGCCGGTCGGAATCGGCGACGTCGAGATCACCGTGCCGTCCTCGACGTCGAACACCTGGAGATCGCTGCCCATCACGGCCACGCCGCGGCCATCGGGCGTGAACACGGCGCTCTCGGCGCGCGTGCCGCTCACGAGATTCCGCGCGACCGTGAAGCTCGCCAGATCGATCACGAGGACTCCACGTGCTGCGACGCCGGTCGCGACGATCAGGAAGCGACCATCGTCAGAGATCCGCATGTCGCGGTTGCGCGAGATCCCGATCGAGATGCGTCCCTGATCTGACAGCGTCGCGGTGTCGAAGCGCACCAGCTCGGTCTCGACGCCGAAGCCATCGCGGAGCTTGCGAATGTGCTCCTCGGAGATCAGCGCGTAGCCGATCGAGCCACTGGGATCGAGTGCGAGCTGCGGCACGTGACTCTTCTGCGCGCGCAGCTCCGTGGTCGCGAGGCGATTGCCACTCTGCAGATCCCAGCTGCTGATCGTGCCGCTGCTGCGCGAGCCGAACACGACTCGTCCGTCGGGGGTGAACCCGCCGCCGAGCGGACCGAAGCCGCCCTTCGCGTCGCCGGGGCCCGGCGCCAGTCGCTTGACCTCGCGGCCGGTGGCGAAGTCATTGACCGATCCTGCGGTCTCCTTCGAGACGCTGCCCAACATGACGACGCGGTTGTCGCGGAGGTCGAGATCGAGCGACAGGCTGTTTCCGCTGACGCCGGTGAACTGCCAGGTCACCGTGGCCGACGCACCGGGGTTGATCGCGGCGCCGTACGCCTTGTACGGGAAGGTGTCGAACACGCCGTCGCTGTTGAAGGTGACGCCGGCGCTTCGCACCAGCAGCTTCGGTGCGTGCAGCACTCGCGTGGTCTCGTTGCGAACCGCGAGCTTGAGGGTGACGTTCGAGCCGCTGACCGTCGCGGTGCCCGATAGCGTCACGTTGTCGGGCTTGGTGCCCTGGAGCACCGTGCTGGCCGTCAGATCGATGAACACCAGGCCACGCTGCGGGCCCATCGGGACGACCTCGAAGTCGCCGGCCGGCGGGCCAAAGTTCAGCAGGTCGTCGAACGCCCAGCCGATATAGCGAACCAGGCCGGGTGTGGCGGGCAAGGTCTCGCTGAACGTCGCCGGCGCGGGATCGGCGTCGGTGATCGACACCACCGTGATACCGGGCTCGATCTCGTCGCCGATCGCGTACTGGATCCCCGACGTCGGCTGCACGTTGACGCGCCCCTCGACGCGCGCGACCAGCACGCCGCCGAGGCGGTTCTCGTTCTGCGGTGGTGTCCAGTCGACCTTGCGGGTGTCACCGGTGCGCGTGAGGTTGAAGCGCGCGGGCGGCGCCGGGCCTTCCTGATCGATGTTCCACAGCACGAGCTGCTCGAGACTTTGATTGCCCGCGAGATCGACGGCGAAGAACCGGATCACGATCCTGTTATCGTCGTTCGGGATGATCAGCTGGTCGCGCTC
Organism: Deltaproteobacteria bacterium; assembly: GCA_013696695.1. GTDB lineage: Bacteria > Myxococcota_A > Polyangia > Haliangiales > Haliangiaceae > JABFXX01. Next base: position 5,040 of record JACCYD010000118.1, read on the forward strand.
GTGAACGCTCTCGAGCGTCGGCGCGGTGTCGTCGGTGGTGACGTAGATCTCCGCCGGCTCGTTGCTGGTCAGCCGGATGTCGCCGACGAACCGCGTGCGTACCGGAGGATCGACGGTGATGATCGGGGGCGTCTTGTCGAACGGATCGAACGGCACGCAGGTGTCCTGGAACCGAACGGTGCCGTCGAGACACTCACCGCC
>JACCYD010000154.1 GCA_013696695.1 Deltaproteobacteria bacterium
TGGCCGACGTGTCGACCGACGTACTGGCTGAGGTCTCGACCGACGCATCGACCGACGTGTTGGCTGACGCCTCCGACGCATCGACTGACGTGCAGCTCGACGCCGAATCGACCGACCCGGGGATCGATCTCGACTCGCTCCAGGGCGGCGACGACGCCGGCGCAGGGTTCGAGCCGGAATCGACCGACGCCGGCATCCAGCTCGATCCAAACCCCGCGAGCGAATCGGGCCGCGAGAGCGAATCGATCGAACCAGAGGTCGCCAGCTCGGACTTCGAGCCCGAATCGACCGACCCAGGCATCCCACTACAGATCCAGGCCGAACCCGACGCCGCCGCGGACTTCCAGCCCGAATCGACGAGCCCGGAGGCGCACGCGATCAATGCCGACGTGAGCGACCCCGAATCGGTCCAGATGGAGTCCGACGAGGAATCGATCGAGTTGCCCGACGGTGACGCGCTCGAGTCGGCACCAGCCCACCTCGACGCGGCACCGGCCCACATCGACGCGGCACCGGCCCACGTCGACGCGGCTGCGCCTGACCCGGATGACCACGGCTTCGCCGCTGGCTCTGGCGGGTTCGCCGCGAGCGCGGATGACGGTTTGGCCGAAGATGTCCTCGCCGAAGGTTCTGGCGGCATCACGACGAGTGCTACAGACGTCGACGGCTCCATGACCGACCTGACCGATAAAGCTGACAAGGCCAACAAGGCCAATGTGATCGCAGCAGCGCTCGCCTCGATGGCGGAGTCTGCTCCGCCGGCACGGACGACCGACGAGATCGCCGCGCAGACGGACCTCGCAGCGATCGACGGCTCGCCCGACGCCATCGTCGAACCGGTGGATTGATGGCCGCGGCGATGCGATTGCAGCGATATCTCGCAGCCGCGGGGGTCGCGGCGCGCCGGAAGTCGGAGGTCCTGATCACCGCCGGCCGCGTCAAGGTCAACGGCGAGGTCGTGACCGTGCTCGGCACCAAGATCAACCCCGACCACGATCGCGTCGAGGTCGATGGCGAGGCCGTCGTCGCGCTCGATCTATTCTACGTCCTGCTCAACAAGCCGAAGGCGTGCATCACCGCGGTCACCGACGATCGCGGTCGGCCGACGGTCATGGACTATCTCCCGAACCTGCCGATTCCGGTCAAGCCGGTCGGTCGCCTCGACTTCTACACCGAGGGCGTGCTGCTCCTCACCAACGACGGCGAGCTCGCCGCGCGCCTGCTCGCGCCTGCGAGCGAGGTGCCGAAGACCTATCACGCGAAGGTCCACGGTCAGCTCTCGCTCGACGATATCAAGCTGCTTCGCAAGGGCATTATGCTCGATGACGGCATGGTCACCGCACCTGCCGAGGTCGCGGTGCTGCCCGGCGAGAGCATTCACACGTGGCTCGCGATCACGATCCACGAAGGCAAGCATCGCCAGATCCACCGCATGATCGAGGCGCTCGGCTATCGCGTCGACAAGCTCCAGCGCGTCGCGTTCGCGAACCTGACGTTCCACGATCTGCGCATCGGTGACGCGCGCGAGCTCCGTCAGCACGAGCTCAACGCGTTGCGCGACATCGTCAACCTCGACCACGGCCCGGTCGCGCGCGGCACGTGGCACACCAACCGCGAGGCGACCGATATTCCGCGCCGCGCTCGTGCGAAGGCGCGCGCCGAAGCAGATGCAGAAGCCGAGTCGCTGGCAGTTCGCCAGGAGGCTAACGCGCAGCGCCGCGCGACACACACGGACGACGACGAGGGCGAGGCCGGACCCGGCGTTGGCTTCGACGCGCTCGTCGACGAATCCGAAGGATCACAGGGCGCTCCGCGTGGTCGCGGCGCCCGCACAGGGGGACGTGGTGACGCTCCTGGCGGTCCGACCCGCAGTGCCAGCGGCGGACGCGGCTTCGGAGATCGTGACGGCGGCGCCGGTGGACGAGCTCCGAGTGGCGGCCGGGGTGCCAGCGGTGGTCGCGGCTTCGGAGATCGTGACGGCGGCGGTGCCGGTGGACGTGCTCCGAGTGGCGGCCGAGCGCCGAGTGGCGGCTTCGGTGAACGTGACGGCGGCGGTGCCGGTGGACGCGCGC
>JACCYD010000161.1 GCA_013696695.1 Deltaproteobacteria bacterium
ATGTCGATGATCGCGCAGGAGTGCGGGCTGCAGCCGCGCCACTTCGTGCACACGCTCGGCGATGCACACATCTATCTCAACCACGTCGAAGGCGTGAAGCTGCAGCTCCAGCGCGAGCCGCTGCCGCTGCCGAAGCTCGTGCTCGCGGCCAAGCCAACGCTCGAGATCAAGTTCGAAGACGTCGCGCTCGAGAATTACCAGCACCACGCGTTCATCAAGTTCCCTGTCGCAGTGTGACGCTGCCTGGGGATCCGAACAGCTGATCGCGCCAGCGGTCGAGCAGCGCGGTGGCGTCGTGATCGCCCGGATGAAAGCCGGGACGGAAATACGACAGGTACGCCGGGATCAGGCGGAGGTTGAAGCCCGGCCACATCCACTGCCGCGTCATGCCGCGCACCCAGCGCCACGGCTTCCACTGGATCTTGCGGCGCGCCATCAACCGGCGGTGAGTCATCGATTGCACCGCGAAGAACACCACGGAGGTCAGCAGCATGATCGCGACGCGACGCACGTAGCCGCCATTGGCAGATCGATAGACGTCGAACGCGACCGCCTTGTGCTCGACCTCTTCGAGCGCGTGCCACAGCCACAGCGGGCGAACCGCCGGATCGAGCTCGTTCCGCAGCCGATCATCGCGGAGCAGTTGCTCGGCGAGCATCGCCGTGAAGTGCTCGAGCGCGCAGGTCACCGCGAGCTGCGACTTCGGCGACAGCACCTTCTTGACCACGCGATTCAAGAACCAGCGCAGCCGCGCCTCGATGTTCGGCGCTTCCGTGTGGCCGTGTGCGTCCAGCAGATCGTTGAACTGGCGGTGCTCGCGGCCGTGCATCGCCTCCTGGCCGAGGAAGCCGGCGACGGCGCGCTGCAGCTCCGGAGAGGTGATCCCCGCGCGGTGATGCTTCACCGAGCTGACGAAGAAGCTCTCGCCCTCGGGGATCAGCAGCGACAGCGCACCCAGGTACGTCGTCATGTACGTGTCGCCGCCCCAGTCCTTGGGGACCGTGGTGGGGTCGAAGTCGAGAGCGACATCGCGGCGCGTGATTTCCATGGGTTCACGATGCGTCGCGACCGGCATTCGCCCTAGGTCCGCAGGTGCCGAGTCGTTATCATTTCGGGCCACGTGCACGACCTCCCCGGCGCCAACATCCGCGACCTGGTGACCCTCGCCGGGCGCTGGAAGGTTACGCCGGAGGTGTTGCTCGACGGGCTGCCGGTGACGTTCGCGTCGCTCGGCGATCCGACGACCCGCGTTCCGCTGCGTGTCTGCGAGGCGATCGCGTTGCGGGCGCTCGAGCTGACCGGCGAATCGGGCCTCGCTCTTCACCTCGGCCTCGAGATGAAGGTGTCGTCGCACGGGTTCCTCGGCTTCGCGGCGATGACGGCGAGCACCGCGCGCGATGCGATCGATCTGGCGTGCCGCTTCGCGGGCACTCGCACCTCCGCGATCGGCCTCGCGCTCTACGTCGAAGGCGACACCGCGTCGATCGTGATCGAGGAGCGCGCACCGCTCGGTGCGATGCAGGAGCTCGCCACGCTCGCGCTGATCATCGGCTTCTGGCAGCTCGGGCGGCAGCTCACCGGCACGATGCTCGATGGCGCCGGCGAGTGCGCGTTTCCCGCGCCGGTCTACGCGGCGAAGTTGCCGCTCGGGGGCCGGCTCACGTTCGATCAACCGGTGAGCCGCATGGTGTTCGCATCGTCGATCCTCGACCTCCCGCTTATCACCGCCGATGCGGTCGCCACGCAGCTCGCCAAGGAGATGTGCGAGCGCGAGCTCCTGGCGATCGCACCGGGGCTCGCCGGCCGGATCCGCGCGCAGCTCGTCGCGAAACCGATCCTGCCGCTCGAGGATGCTGCGAAGCAGGTCCACGTCTCGCCGCGCACGCTCAAGCGAAGGCTCGCCGAGGAGGGCACCACGTTCTCGGCGATCCGCGACGACGTGCGCCGCCAGCGCGCGCTGCTGTTGCTCGCCGATCGCGGCCTCACCATCGGCGAGATCGCGACGAAGCTCGGTTACACCGAGCTCCCGAACTTCACGCGGGCGTTCCGCAAGTGGACCGGCATGACGCCGGCGGCCTACCGCGACCGTGGCTGATCGCACCGCGTACTCGCTTGCGCAGCAGCCCAACCTCGCGACTCGACGAGCCTTCGGCGCGAACTGGAGTACGCGTCGCGTGAAGTCCGCGTGAACCGGCGGTCGGACCGGCAAAGTACCGCCTAGCATCGTCTCAATGCGGAAGATGACGATCGCGCTCGTGATGACCATGGCAACCGGCTGCAGCACGGTGAAGGGCGCGATGAGCGCGCTCGGCGGTGGCAAGCCTCACCAGGTGACGGTGGTGAACAACATCGAGGCGGCCCCCGCGCCGCAGCCGATCGTGATCGTCCAGCAGGCGCCTGCGCCGATCGTGGTCGAGGCCCCGGTCGCGGAGATCACGCCGCTCGCGCAGATGCCGCGTCCGAAGAAGAGCCGGATCAGCGCGCTCAAGGCAGTCGCGTCGGGTGCGGTCGCCGGTGCGCTGGTCGGCACCGCGGTCGGTTACGCGCTCGACGGCAGCAGTGGCGCAGCGAAAGGCGCGGGGATCGGCGCGGGTGCGGGTGCGGTCGGTGGCGCGGTCGCCAATCGGTCGCGCTAATGACCCGTCGATTCTCCACGTGGAAGAAGGCGGCGATCACGGCCGCCGTGTTCTTCGGCATGACCGCCGTGATCGAAGCGTCGACGCTCAGCCCCGTCGAAGGCGTTCGATGCGGAACTTCACGTCGTGCTCCTCTGCCTTGAGCTCGCCTTCCCACTCGACCTTGACGAAGCCGCGCTCGTCGAGGTTCGGCATCACGGTGTCGCACTCGAAGCGCGACTCGACGCGCGTCAGGTAGACGAAGCGTAGATCCGGGCGCTCGATCGCTTCGACGATCACGCCGGCACCGCCGACCAGGAAGATGCTCTCGACCTCGGGCACCGATAGCGCGGCGTCGAGCGACTGCACCGCCAGGACACCGGCCGGCACTTCGAAGGGCCCGCGCGACACCACGATGTTGAGCCGGTTCTGAAGTGGCGAGCAGCCGACTTCCTTGCTCTGCCAGGTCTTGCGCCCCATCACGATCGCGTTGCGCTTGCCGGGGCTCGCCGTCGAGGTGGTCTTCTTGAAATGCCGGAGATCCGCACGCAGCTTCGGCCACGGCAGGGCGTTCTCCTTGCCGATGCCCCAGTCGAGATCCGCTGCGACGACCACGTCGAACATCGAATCCACGCTAGCACGCCACGGAATCCGCGCGTCCACCGGGGCGTCGCTATAGACGATTCGCGCACGTACGTGGTGGTGGCGGTAGTCGGTCGCACGACGGCGTCTCCGTCGATCACCGAGGCCGTGCCGCTAGGTCGCTCGACCGGGCGCTGTCGCTTCCCGTCGTGGGTGCATACTGAGCGCGTGCCAGC
>JACCYD010000177.1 GCA_013696695.1 Deltaproteobacteria bacterium
GCCCCGGCCTCACCATCTCCCCCGAGGACATGGCGCGCCTGGTGCGTCACAGCTGGCCGGGCAACGTCCGCGAGCTGCGCAACGTGATGGAGCGCGCCTGCCTCCTCGCGCGCGGTTCGACGATCAACCTCGAGGACGCGCTGGTCAGCGAGGCCGCGCCGTCGCTCGGCATCCGCACCGACCTGCCGTTCAAAGAGGCCAAGGGTCAGCTCGTCGAGATGTTCGAGCGCGAGTACATCGAGGATCTGATGCGCCGCCACAAGATGAACTTGTCGGCCGCCGCGCGCGAAGCGCAGATCGATCGCAAGCACCTCCGGGAGCTGATCCGCAAGTACGGCCTCGATCCGCGGCACAAGCTCGAAGGTGACGCCGAGCCTGCGGGCGGCGGCGGCGACGACGACTAAGACTTCGCGGCCCCGCGGTACCATCGGGGCTGGGGGATGTCGTCCGAGCTCACCAAACCGGACACCTCCGGCGAGGAGCGCACGCCGTCACAGGGGCGCATCCGGGCCAGCGACACCATCGAGCGCGGCGTCCCGGTCGGGCGCTATCTCCTGATCGAGCCGATCGGGGAGGGCGGCATGGGCGTGGTGTACGCCGCGTACGATCCGAAGCTCGATCGCCGCGTCGCGCTCAAGCTCGTGCGCGACGATCAGAGCGCGGGCGAGAGACACCAGGCGCGCTTGCTCCGCGAGGCTCACGCGATGGCGAAGCTCTCGCACCCGAACGTCGTGCCGATCTACGACGTCGGAACGTTCGGCGGCCGCGTGTTCCTGGCGCTCGAGCTGGTCGACGGTGCGGCGCTCGACGATTGGATCGAGGCAGCCAAGCGCACGCCGCAAGAGGTGCTCGACGTGTTCGTCGAGGCGGCGCGTGGGCTCGCCGCCGCGCACGATGCAGGGCTCGTCCATCGCGACTTCAAGCCGGCGAACGTGCTGGTCGGCAAGGACGGCCGCGTTCGCGTCACCGACTTCGGGCTCGCGCGTGTGGATCGGAGCGACAGCGGCGAGGCGTTCGCCGGGGACGAGGCGGGAGAGCAGGGGCCACTCGATCAGCAGCTGACTGTCGCCGGTGTCGTCATGGGCACGCCCGCGTACATGGCGCCGGAACAGCGGCGCGCGATCGCCGCTGACGCGCGCTCCGATCAGTTCTCGTTCTGCGTCGCGCTCTACGAGGCGCTCTACGGCAAGCATCCGTTCGCCGGCGACGATGACACTCGCTGGGCAGCCATCGAGGCGGGTCAGCTTCGCGAGCCTCCGAAGGGAACCCGGGTCTCGCCTCACGTGCGGCGCGTCCTCGCGCGCGGGCTCGCCGTGGATCCCGAGGATCGGCATGCCTCGATGGAAGCGCTGATCGCCGCGCTGCGTGCCGATCCGACGGTGGTGCGCCGTCGACTCGCGATCCGCGGCGGCATCACCCTCGCCGTGGTCGGCGCGCTCGGTACGGTGTGGGCGGTGCGCGATCCCTCGACGCCGCCGTGCCGTGGCTCGGAGAAGCTGCTCGCGGGGGTCTGGGACGATCCGATCAAGGCAACGATCGAGGCGCGGTTCGCCGTGCTCGGCAAGCCGTTCGCGACCCAGGCGTGGGATCGCACGCGCAAGACCGTCGACGACTACACGTCCGGGTGGATCGCGATGCGGCAGGAGGTCTGCAAAGCCACGCGCGTTCGCGGCGATCAATCGGAGCCGGTGATGACGCTGCGCATGACCTGCCTCGACCATCGGCTCGATCGCCTTCGCGCGCTGACGACGGCGCTGGTCGCGGCCGATTCCGATGCGGTCGTGCGCGCCGCGGATGCCGCCCGTTCGCTCGAGCGCCTCGCCGATTGCGCCGACGTCGCCGCGCTCGAGAATCGCATCAAGCCACCCGACGACGCGCGCGCGGGGCAGGTGGCTGCGATGCGCACGCGACTCGACGAGCTTCAAATCACGTTCGATCTCGGCAAGTACGAGGCAGGGCGTTTCGCGACCACGAAGCTCGCGGCCGAGGCGGCGCAGCTCGGTTACCGCGCGCTCGAGGCCGAGGTGCAGGAGCTGCGCGCGATGTATCTGCGCCAGGGTGGCCTCCAGGACGAGGAGCCCGCGTGGATCGCGGCGTTTCACGCGGCAGAGGCCGCGCGCGACGAACGCCGCAAGGCCCGCATCGCGCTGCGTCTCGCGCACGCGAGCTCGTTCGCGAAGCTCGACTTCAAGCGCGCGGCCGAGTGGCTCGATCTCGGCGCGGCGATCATCGAGGCGATCGGCGGCGATCGGGAGCTCGAGGGCCTGCTGCTCCACGAGCGCGGGAACCTCTACATCCGGCAAGGCCAGTATGCCGAGTCGCTGATCTGGTATCGCAAGGCGCTCGCCGTGCGGCAGCAGGTGTCGGGCGGGCAGTGGGCGGTGATGGAGACGCTCCACAACATCGGTATCGCCGAGAAGGAAGTCGGCAGCGTCGAGAACGCGCTCGAGGCTCTCGTCGAGGCGACCGAGATCGTCCAGACGATGCTCGGCCCCTCACACCCCGAGCTCGTCGAGGAGCTGGAGAACCTGAGCTGGGTCCAGATCGCGGCGGGCAAGGACGCCGCGGGCCTGGTGTCCGCGCAACAAGCGCTCGAGCTCGCGACCCAGGTGCTCGGTCCCGATCATCCGCGCACCGGCGTGGCGATGCTCTATGCCGCGTCGGCGCTCAACGTGGCCAAGCGCTTCGACGAAGGCGCGCGACTCGCGCACCGCGCCATCGAGCTGGTCACCGACGTCGAACGCCGGCTCGATGCGCACACCGTCGAGGGCAAGGCGCTCGCCGGGCTCGGCCGGCATCGCGAAGCTCTCGCGACGCTGGACATCGGGCTCGCCGATGCCGAGAAGGGGCTCGGCCCCACCAACCCGGCGCTGTCGCGTGTGCTGGCCGAGATCGGAACCGCACACCTCGCGCTCGGAAATGCCGCCGCCGCGATCCCACCGCTCGAGCGGGGGTTAGCGCTGCGCAAGGACATGAGCGCGGACTCGCAGGGCGAGATCGCGTTCGTGCTCGGAACCGCGGTGTGGAAGGTCGGCAAGGATCGCGACCGCGCCCTCGCGCTGATCCGTCGTGCGCGCGCCGCATTCGGCGGGGTTCCGTCGCGCGCGAAAGATCTTGCCGAGATCGATGCGTGGATCTCGCGCAGCGCGAAGGAGCTCGCTACTCGACCTTGACGCGAACCGAGAGCCGGGTGTCCTTGACCACGACCGGGAACTGGCGGCGCGTCTCGGTCATCATGTCGTAGATCTCGATGATGTGCGGCCCGAGGTCGACCTCGATGCGCTCGGTCGGGCACACCATGCCGGTCGGTTTGCTGTCGACGAACACGTAGTAGCGATCCTTCGCGCACTT
>JACCYD010000205.1 GCA_013696695.1 Deltaproteobacteria bacterium
GCGCGGAAGCCCCCGATGTCATCGCCCTGACCGAGGCGGCCTACTGCGGTGCCGCGGGACGGATCATTCGCCACGACTTCGCGACGATGTTCGCGTTGCCGCACGTCGCCACGGCGGGATTCGAGGGCGAGTGGACCAATGTGCTGGTCTCGCGGTTTCCGATCCTCCATGCGGAGCGGCACGAGCTCGGTCGAAGCCCGAGCGGGATCCAGCCGTCCGCGCTACGAACGATCCTCGACGTCGGCGGGCGATCGGTGCACGTGGACATCGTGCATCCATCTCCGCACGTTCCCGAGGCCGAGCGGGTCGCTGCGGTCGCGCCGCTGCTCGAGACGCATCAGACGCCGTACATCATGCTCGGCGACTTCAATGCACTCTCCGATGAAGACCCATACACGCGCGAAGGCCTCCGCGCGCAGATGCTCGATCACGTGGTCGAGCCCGACGCGATCGTCACGCAGATGCTGGAGCGCCAGCTGATCCGCAGCATACGCGCACGCGGTCTCGTCGACTCTCTCGCAGTCGAAGCGCGTGGGCACACGATTCCCACGCAACTCGAGCGAGGCATCGCGACGCAAGGCGCCCAGATCCGCATCGACTACATCTTCGTGTCGTCGGAGTTTCGCGTCGTCGACTCGCAGATCGTGCGCCGCGCGCCGGCCGACGAGGTCTCGGACCACTATCCCGTCGTCGCCACCCTCGCGCTGGACTGACTCGTGCGCTGCGAACTCTGGCTCGTCGAACCACCCGCCTTGTATCCGCGGTTGCTGGTGGCTGGTGCCGAGCCAGCCGTACGTGAGCTGAGCCGGCTGTTGCAAGCTCGCCATCGCCTTCGCAGCGAGGGCAAACCGCAGCTCCCCTTGCCCGCCGCTGGCTTGTTCGAGTCGATCGGCCTCGATGCCGGGCCCGATCTGAGGTTCGCGGCAGAGCAACCCCGCTACCGCACGTGGCGGCTCTGGCTGACGATGGACGCGATCGATCCCGAGGCGGTCCACGAGCTCCGCAATCGCAGCGCGGACCTCGTCCTCGTCGCCGGGACCACCACCGATGCTGGCCTCGACCAAGCTCGTCACTGGGGGGAGCGTCTCCAGCGAGAAGTCGGCGCGGCTCGCGAGGCGGACAGCTTCAAGTTGCCTCGCGTGCCGTTCGCGTTCGTCCTCGACGACACGACACCCGGCGCGCGCCCTCGACCCGCCGAGCTCGCGGGGCACCCCGTGCACGCGCTGTCCGCGGACGGCGTGACCACCGCCTACCAAGCCAACCTCGCGGCGGTACGAACAATGGTGTCGGATGCCGCGGACTCGCTCCTCGCACGGGTCCCCGGCGGTGCGGCACGGCTCCATGCAACGGCGTTCCACTCCGATCCCGTCGCGCGCTCGCTTCACCAGGCCATCGTCGACGAACCGTTCCGTGATGGGCCGCGACACGCGCTCGCGGATCTACTGCATGCACGCGGTGACGATCGCGGCGAATTCATCACGCTCCAGCTCCGCCTCGCCTCGGAAACGCGTCACGGGACCCGCTCTGCCGAGTCATCGATACGCGAACGTGCGCGAGCGCTACTGAAGCAACACGCAGCGGCGTGGACCCAGGATCTGGCGCAGTGGTGCGCGAACCAACAGTTCGGCCGTGGCTTCGTCGAGTCGATCGTCGTGTCACCTGCCCAGTGGCTGTTCGGCCACCAGGAGATCTCGCGTCGCGCGCCCGTGATCGGGCTTCGGCTCGACTCCGCGGATGGATTCGCCGAGCTCGTGGCGCATGCATCGCTCTCGCGCATCGTCGCTCTGTCGGTCGCGGGTATGCCGATCGCAGACGCAGGCGCGTGTGCACTCGCAGCCTCACCGCACGTCCGTCAACTGCGTTACTTGGATCTGGAACGCTGCGCGATCGGCCGCGAGGGCTGCGATGCGATCGAGACCTCGTCGAACCTCACCGGGCTGCGATGGTCCAGCCTCACCGGCAACGCAATCGAGCCGCGCAACGTTGCTGCTCGTCCGCAGCTCGCCGCCCTCCTTCCGGTCGAGGACTGAGTCACTCGACTTCGCGGTCAGCGGTCGAGTGCTGATCCGTGCAGGTAGCCGCCAAGCTGATCGGGCGTGCCGTTGCCGAGTCCGTGTGCGAGCAGCCAAGCGTTGATCGCCGCTGCTCCGGACCACCACAATCCCTCCCACGGCCAACCTATATGGCCCATATAGGTCGTCCCTGGAGGGGTTCTGATACTCGGTGTCCGGGCGTCCGCCACGTCCGGACTCACGTGGCGCAATGACCGAGATCCGGACAAGCCCACTACGACGCTGGCTCGCAAATGTGAGATAGCGTCCCCGCAGATGAACGACCTGACGTGCGTGCGGTGCAAGGCGACGGTCTCGCCGATGTTGATCGACTACCAGGTCGATGGCGCCGTCTGCCGGCCCTGCATCATCAAGGAGGCATCGGACCCGATGGCAATCGCGGCCGGCGAACGAGCGTTGATGGTGTCGATCGGGCGGCGCGCGTTGATCATCGGCATCGTCATGGTGGCGATCGGGGTCACCGTGCTCGCGCTGGGCATCTCCGGCGGCACGATCCTGCTGATCCCGACGGGGCTCCTCATCGGCGGTATCTTCGAGATCGTGCGCGGCGTGACGAAGCTTTCGCGTTAGCTATTTCGCGACCTCGGCTCGAGACAGTTGCGCACGCGCATGCGCGAACTGCATTGTTGCCCGATGGCCACGTCCACCACTCTCGCCCGTGGATCGCTCCGTGGCGCCGCCCATCAGGCCCCGGCGCCTGCGCTGACGTTCGCGCAGCACCGCGCGGCGATCACGCAGCTCCTCGTCGTCGACGCCGAGTGCGTGCTCTCGGTCGACCGCGATCGGGTCGCGATGCTGTGGAATCCGCGCACGGCCGAGTGTATCGAGCGCTACGACCTGCCGGCCAACGCGATCGTCGGCAGCGCCTGCGCCCCGCGCCGCGGCGGCTACGCCTACGTCGTCGTCGATGGTGACGCGTTGACCGTTCACGCGCTCGACGATCACCGCACCGAGCTCGCCCGCATCGCGGTCACCGGACAGATCACGCATGCGCTCTGTACGGCGGATCTGTCGCGCGTGCTGATCTCGCACGGCGACCGTCTCTTCCTGCTGTCACTCGCCGATGGCAAACAGCTCGCCGATGGGGACGTCAGTAGCCAGAGCTGGTCACCGGAAGTGTTGGCGATCCACGAGCAACCGGACGGTCGAGCCTTCGTGGTGCGTTACTTCCACATCGGGATGGACATGTATCCCGGCGACGGCGAGAAGCACTTCGACGTCGGAACGCTCGACCAGCTCAGGAACGTTCAGGATCACGTCGATCGGTTGGCGCCGCCGTTCCCGATCGCCCCCACGACGAGCGTGTGGATCAGCGGCACCCAGGCGACCGTCCGGATCGAGGGCCGTCCACTACCGGCGCTCGCGCACGAGCACCCGATCAGCGTGTCGGCGTGGCTCCCGGCGGATCTCGCGCTGTTGACCGCCGACCAGGGCGGGACGATCCATCGCTGGGAGGTCGACCTCGAGCCGCAGCAGATCTTGCCGCAGCACAAGGACGCCGTCACCACGGTTCGCTTCGCGCCGCACGGCGCCGTGTCGTGCAGCACCGCCGAGACCAAGCTGTGGCGCGATGACACGTTGATCGCGTCGTTACCGGCGTTCAAGAAGCTGATCATCGACGAGGACACCCAGTATCTCGTCGACGGGTCGCCGCGGCTGATCAGCCGATACTCCCTCGCAGACGGCAGGTCTTTCGACAGCATTGGATACCCACGAACCACGACCCTCGGCCCCGAACCGCATCCAAGCACGCGCGGCAGGATCGCCCTCAGCATGACGACCGGCCATCCCGCGCTTGGCATCGCTGCGACCTCGGCCACCAAGAAGCTGCGCGCAGAGTTCAGGGTCAAAGAGATCGTGACGCATGACCCAGTCGCCGTGCTGGTCGACGACGAGCGCGAGGAGGTCTGGCTCCTTCACGCCGGCGTCCTGTTGCGCGCCCCGCTGCTTCGCGATGGGCCGATCGAGACCATCGCGACGATTCCCGGCGCCACGGAGCTGACGTGGATCGCCCCGGCGATGGTGGTCGTGCAGGAGGACTCCGGCTCGTTCTCCGTGTTGCGGTCGTCCGGAGAGCTGGTTTGCAAGGTCGAGGGCTTCGCACCGTCGTCGTGGAGCCCGGCTGCGTTCGCGGAATCTGCGATCGCCTGCGCGATGCCCGACCACATTCGGGTCGCTGCGATTCCAGGCGACTCGTTCACCACGCTGCGCGATCCGCGCGCGACGATCGCCGCGAGCGCGCTCGCGATCGCACCGCCGTTCCTCGCATCGCGACACGGCAACCAGGTGCTGCGCTGGGATCTGCGAACGAGCACCTGCGACGGGGCGTGGACCGCGCCGACGACGCTCGCCGCGATCGACGTGCGCGACGACGGCGCAGTGCTCGCCGGCGAGGCCAACGGCACGGTCACCGTATTGCGCTAAGCAAGCCGTCCTGCAGCGGCGGGAACGCATGTCCTGACGCGCGCCGTCGCTGAATAGCGAGCCGGTGGGCACGGCCATCGTGTCGCGCGTGGTCGCGCCAGCCAGCTCGACCGGCAGCTCGCGTTGCTCGAACGTCAGCTCCGACCGGAGCTCGGCGGGGACAGCCGCGTTCACTGAGGCGAGGTCGATCGTCGGCATCGGCGCTCGAGACGACGAGCAGGCCATGACCACGACGAGGGCGAGGTGATTGCCGGTCACGAGCCGAACATACCCGAGCGCTCGAGATCACTCCCGGTTAGCCTGCGCGCATGAACAAACACCGCTTCGTCTGGCACGACCTGAACACCAAGGACCTCGAGGGCTCGAAGAAGTTCTACGGTGAGATCTTCAACTGGAAGTTCGACGGCGACGCTTCCTACCTGCACATCAAGGCGGGCGACGAGATGATCGGTGGCGTCCGCCCGATGGGCCCCAACGAGCAACAGCCGCCGAGCTGGCTCGCGTATGTTGGCGTGGATGACGTCGACGCGACGGTCGCGAGCATCACGAGTGCCGGCGGCAAGGTGTACATGCCGGCGAAGAAGCTCGAGAACGTCGGCACGTTCGCCGTCGTCGCGGATCCGACCGGCGCCGTGTTCGCACCGTGGAAGAGCGCGCGTGCCGGCGAGGATGCCGAGCCCGGCATGCCGAAGCCGTTCACGTTCTGCTGGGACGAGCTGATGTCCACCGATCCGGCGGCCGCGACCGCGTTCTACGAGAAGGTATTCGGCTGGGCGCCGCGCTCCGTCGATATGGGCGGCGGCATGACGTACACGCTCCTCGATCGCCCCGGTGTGAAGAACGTGAGGGGTGATCAGGCGTCCGCAGGCGGCGCGATGAAGTCGCCGCCCGGCGTGCCGCACTCGTTCTGGCTCGCGTACGTCGGCGTCGACGATTGCGACAAGGTGACCGAGCGTGCCACCCGTCTCGGCGCGAACGTGACGATGCCGCCGATGGACATCCCGAACGTCGGCCGGTTCTCGTGCTGGATGGATCCGCAGGGCGCGGCCATCGCGGTCCTCCAGCCAAAGATGTGAGCTACGGCAGCTCGAGCTTCGGTAGCTCGAGCGGCGTGCTCCATGCGCGCGGGCCGGGCTTCGTGCCCTTGTCGAGCGCGTGAGGCGACAGCTTGCCGCGAAGCACGAGCTTGCCGTGCTTCGCGGGCACGTCCCACGCCTGAAACGTGAGCGGCCGGAACAGGACCTTGTTCGCCGCCGGATATTCGTACGCGTTCTTGCTCACCGGAACGCGCAGCGTCGCGCCGACCGGCAGTGCGACGACGTACGGCGGACCGCTCGCATGGCTCCCGCCGGTGCCAGCGGTCGGAACCGGCTTGCCATCGTTCTCGAGCACGAGCTGGAGCATGTCGCCGACGTAGCCCCATGGCAGGCCGATGCCACCATCGGTGTCGCTGACGTTTTCGATCTCGAGCCAGAGCTCGAGTTGCGGCCGCTTGGCGGCATCGACCGTCGACGTGGCTACCAGACGCGCGCGAACACCGTCGACGGGCGTCGACCACGGCGGCGGTGCCGCGGCACTCGACGACACCGCGAGCACACTGGTGACTGGAAGCAGGCGAAGCCAGAGGGACATGCCGGCATCATACGCGGTCAGATCTTGCGCCGCATGAACGGCGGGATCGGCGCGAGTCTGAGCTCGGCGCGGATGCGCGCGACGGGCACCGGCCTGGCGACGAAGTTGCTGCCGATGATGAAATCGCCACTGATCGTGGCGGCGCAGCTGGTGTCGATCGGCGTGCTGGGGTCCGCGAGGAACGCGAAAAGATTTCTCTGACCGCAGTCGCTCTGCAGGGTCGCGCCGTGCCCGGAGTTCTCGTGAATGACATGAAACGAATCTGACAGGCTCGCTGCAGCGATCACGCCGAACGACGGCGGCGTGATCGGATCGAGACGGCCGCTCGACACGAAGCTGCGCACGCTCGACACGACCGGTTGCTGGAGCTGGGTCTGGAGCACCGGATCGGTCTTGGGGTAGTTCGCGCACGTCTCGAGCATGCCGAACCAGTTGCCCGCGAACAGGTCGCGAATGGCTGCGGGAACGTCCGCATTGGCGTCATCGAACGCGCTCGGGTTTGGCGGGTTGAACAGCTCGCTGCACACCACGCCGTTGTAGAGGCCCGTCGAGATCCCGGATCCGCCGGAGTTGCCGAGAATCGCCTCGAGCACGTTCCCGATGCGGTCGGTGCGGCGCACCGCGAGATCGCTGATCATGAGCGGCAGATACGGAAAGGTGCTCTTCGAATAGAACATCTGGAACAACAGATATGCGTACGTGTAGCCGTCGAGCTCGAACTCTCCCTGCGAGGTCGTCACCGGTGCGGGGTTGGCGTTGAGCGCGTCGACGCCGGTGGTGAACTTCGCGGTCAGGTCTCCGTACAGCGTTCCGCACTCGCCCGCCGCGGCACACGACGTGTTCAGGCCGGTCAGCGCGCTATAGAACGACGCCGGCACCGCTGCAGGCCACACGACCTGCGACGGGACGAGCCCCTCGATCGTGGCCGAGCGGAGGTGGTCGCCGTGACGCCGCAACACCTCGAGGCCGAGCCGCGAGCCGTACGAGATGCCGTAGAGATCGAGCGTTTCGTAGCCGAGCGTCGAACGCAGCTCGTCGACGTCGTCGGCGTTGGACTCCGTGTTGTAGGACCGCAGGTCTGCGATCGCTGCGAAGTCCGAGCAATCGGCCGTCTGACAGTCGAGAAACGGTTTGGACAGCCCAGTCCCGCGCTGGCCGATCACGAGGAAGTCACCGCTCGTCATCAGCCCCTGCAGAAACGACGGGCCGAGGAAGTTCGCGTACGACACGATGCCTTCACCGTCGCCGCCGGGGCCGCCATCGAGGTAGATCGCGGCGTTCTGCGCCGGGGTCGCGGCCTTCTTGAACTGGATGTAGTGCAGCCGGATGACGCGGAGCTGCGACACGCGGCTCTCGTAGACGACGAGGTTACCGCAGACGTAGTCGGTGCCTTCCTCGACCCCGAGGCTCGGCGCGACCTCGAACTTGCACGGCGCCGACTCGACGCGCGGGACGACGCCCAGGCCGGGAT